>JAHKLP010000098.1 GCA_020855015.1 Methanobacterium sp. | reverse complement strand
TTTAAAAATAAGAATTTTAGTCCAAAAAAATACATAATAAATACACATGCAAAACAAGAAAGTTGCCTCCATCCTCAATCGTGTTGCTGATTATTTGGAAATGGACGGTGTTGATTTTCGCACCAAAGCCTATCGTAGGGCAGCCCATACTATTGAAACCCTGAGTGTGGACATTGCTGAAGTAGCAGAACAGGACAGACTAGAGGAGCTACCTGGTATTGGTAAACATATTCATGACAAGATCCAGGAAGTATTGGACACTGGAAAACTGCAGTACCTTGAAGATCTCAAAGTCAAGTTTCCCCTGGATCTCGACTCATTGATGTCAGTAGAGGGATTAGGTCCCAAGAAGATAAAACTCCTGTACCATGAATTGGGTATCAAAAATTTAGATGACCTTGAAAGGGAGGCGAAACGCCATCATATCCGGAGATTGAAAGGTATGGGAGTAAAAACTGAGGCTAAAATTCTTCAAAACCTTGAATTTGCACGGAAAAGCACGGGAAGGCAGTTACTGGGTGATGTCATTCCTCTGGCCAATGAAATTAAAAAACGAATTGGTTCTTTGGAGGTGGTGGAGCAAGTGGAAATTGCTGGTTCCATACGTCGCAGAAAGGAAACCGTGGGTGATATTGATGTACTTACAGTCACCAACCACCCTGATGATGTAATGGACTTTTTCACCCGGATGGACCTTGTTGATGAAGTCATTGTCAAGGGACATTCCAAGTCAACAGTGCGATTGTTCAATGGTATGGATGCCGATATACGGGTGTTCCGTGGGGAAGATTTTGGTTCGGCCCTGGTTTACTTCACTGGATCCCGTGAACTTAACATCCAGCTGCGTAAAATTGCCATATCCCAAAAAATGAAACTAAATGAGTATGGAGTTTTCAGGGATGATGTGAGACTGGCTGGAAAAACAGAGGCTGATGTTTTTCAGGCATTGGGATTGGAATTCATTCCACCGGAACTTCGTGAGAACACAGGGGAGATAGAAGCCGCTCAAGAAGGAAGACTTCCCCAACTGGTAGAATATGGGGATATAAAAGGTGATCTTCACCTGCACACCACGTGGAGTGATGGTGCTTCCACAATTAAGGAAATGGCACTGGAAGCTATAAATAAGGGTTACCAATACCTGGCAATCACTGATCACACTACCCTGCCAGTTGCTCGGGGAATGGATGATAAGAGATTAAAAGAACAAATGAACCAAATTGATAAAATAAATAGCGAAATCGACGAAATTATCTTGTTAAAGGGTGCGGAGGTTAATATTAATTCCCAGGGTGAACTGGACATATCCAGAGATATCTTAGATGACTTAGATGTGGTGATTGCGTCAGTGCATTACGATCTTCGTCAGGAACCGGAAAAAATGTATATGAGAATTCGAAATGCCCTTGAAAATGAATATGTGGATATATTAGGCCATCCCACCGGGCGAAAACTTAAAGAGAGGGCAGCCTATAAATTAGATATGGTAAAATTATTCGAAGAAGCGGCCCTGACAGGAACAGTGCTTGAAGTGAATTCACAACCCAAAAGATTGGATTTGAAGGATGTGCATGTGAAGATGGCCCTTGAACATGGCTGCAAACTGGCAGTAAATAGTGATTCTCATAATTCACAGGATTTAGATTATATGGAATTGGGTGTAGCCACTGTCCGCAGAGGATGGGCTCAGAAAGAAGATATTATAAACACTCTTCCCCTAAAAAAATTGTTAAAATTCTTAAATTAAATTATAAAAAAAATAGAAAATCAAAACTTAATTAGGGTATTATACTAAATCCGTAGTTTTGTTAAGGAGAGATAATATTTTAGCAAGAGTTATCACATCTTCCCGGTTATGTTCTATTATAGGTATTAATGGTCCAATATTCCCTGTTTTATGATACGTGAGATAAAATTCTGGTACCTTGCTGCTGGGAACATCATCACACCTTTCCAAACCAAAAAGATGCTTTTCCAGAGTCTGTAGTCTGCAGTTGGGGAGCTGATTTTTCCATTGTCTTCGTGAAAAATGGAACAGATCAAGATGCTCAGTGTTGATTCTATTTTTCATCCCATAGTAGCGCATCCTACTTCTGATAAAGGGCACGTCAAAGCTGCGACCGTTAAATGTAACATAAATATTATTACTATTCTGATGAGAGATAAAACTTTCTAAAACTGCTTTTTCTTCCTTCAAATCTCTTAATAAATATTGATTAATAATTAAACCCTTACCTGATACTTCTGCAACCCCAATAAGTATCAATGGCACATCTTTAAGTCCAAGTGTCTCTATGTCCATGAAAAGCATGTTTTCAATTCCCGATAGTGAGGATAAGAGAAGATTAAACCTATGGGATGAGGAGTACCTTGAAGATATCCATTGCAGTAATGGGGAAATATTGTCATTGTCCATATTTTCTAATAATTCAGAAGCATCCTGGGAGTAAACCGGGTGTTCTCTGAGATCTTCAATACACAGATATCCGTCTTCTTTAAGTTTTCTTTCCTTGCATTCACCTATTCCTTTTATTAATTTTAAATCACCCCTTAAACACTGGTCAATTTTATCTTTTTCAGGTTGATTGATTGTTAACTTTTCTTCACTGGTGAAACGGTAACAGGATCCATAATTAGTCTCTATTTCCTGCCCGTTTTTTAAATCTTCCAATGATTTATTCTGATAATCCTCTATGAGTTTTTCTTTGAGTTTTAGAGGTGTTTGTTCGTTTTTATTGGTCATGAATAAATGGACTCTCCCTATGGTTACTGGACTAACTTCATAAAAATAGGTTTTTCTTAAAACATAACCTTCCAGGCCAATCATTATTTATGTTTAGGGTGATATATAGCATTAATATAATAATTATTTGATATTAAGGATGAAGGTGGTACAAATTGAAGAAATATATTATTTTATTGGCGGTCTTTTTGCTGGTTGTGATGGTATCTGGATGCACATCAGATCAGAACATTCCCACCACAAATTTTTCAGTAAGTGGAATGTCTTTTCAGTATCCTGACACATGGAATGTTACCAGCCAAGTAAATGCCAATGCAACTTTGATAATGGTGCAAAATGAGGAATTCAAATCGTCTGAGGGTGCAAAAGGCAGTGTTGTATTGATTCTGAAGGTTTCTAATGCAAGTGCCAGTAACATGACTGATACTTCAAAGGAATTTGCAAAACAAGCTCGATCAGGTAAGAATTTCACTAACACTACCATAAACATTGCCAGTGCAAATGCCAGTGATATGAGCTACATCGGAAACGACACTCAGGGAAATACTTCCTATGCAAGGTTGATAAATTTCACTAAGAACAACACACTTTACCTATTAATGTTCGCCACTGGTGGCGGTTCAGATATTGAGGCTAGTAAACCATTCTTTGAGGTTATAGTAAAAAGCTTCAAACTAACATAGGAAATTCTTAAATTTTTATATTCCCTTTATTTTTTTGGAAATCAATTTAATTACATCATAATAACATGGGGGTAAATAGTTGATTAAAACCCTTGTTTTGTATGAAAGCAAGTATGGAACAACCTGGGAGGCATCCAACATTATTTCTCTTATTATGGGACCCTCCCGCCGTTACCCGATCTCACAATTTTCTGATTCTCTCAGAGACTTTGATTTTATAGTAATGGGCTCCCCCATATACAACGGCAAGATCCATCCAAAAATGGAAGCTTTCCTACGAAATGAACAGGAATGGCTTTCTGGAAAAAAAATTGCCCTTTTCTGCACATGTTTTAGCGGATCTAAAGGTTTAAGTGTCCTTAGAGAAGTTGAAGATAGTTTAGATGATGTTCTGGAATTAGGTGTCTTCGGGGGACGTCTGGAAATGGATCGTTTAACTGATGATGATTATCAGGCCCTTACCGAATATCTTTCCAAGGAAGGCCTACCACCTCAGGGAATGGATCTTTTTAACAGAGAAGAGATAGTTGACTGGGCGTTGCGGCTTAAAGACATTAAAGACAGTTTATTGGACAGGCTTCCACTTTCACAACTCCGGGAAGCGGTAGAAAACTTCCTGAAGGAGCATAACACTTGCACTCTGGCTACTGGTTCATCTGGAAGGATTAGAGCCACGCCACTGGAATATATTTATAATCAGGGACATATTTACATCCTTACTGAGGGTGGAGAAAAGTTTGCCAATCTACTATTCAGTTCAAAGATTTCAATGGCGATATATGAAGATTACACAGATAGGGATAGTCTTTGTGGGATACAGATCACAGGACAGGCCAATATAGTGGAGGAAATGGCTGAATATCGGCGTGTGATTAAAATTAAGGGTATGGATATGCATTTTGTCAAATCGTTGCCACTAGATCTCCACTTGATACGGGTGGATATAGAGAAAGTGGAATTTCTTAATTCAGACTTTAAAAAACAGGGATACTCAATCCGGCAGGTTTTAGAGTTCTGATAAAACTTATTATTTATAATCTATGTAGATGTTCGTTAACATTACTCTAAAAAATCTTGCTTCTATCAATTACTCGTATAAATTCCTGGGCATGTTCTCTGGTTGTAGTATTAGAATCATACTTGTATGTTTCATAAACTATAGAAGGGATCCCTGATTCTATAAGGGGAATTGTGACATATTCCGGGCTCGATACAATTGACGGATAATAATATGTGAGCCATGAAATACTGTTATCCAGATCCTGGGCAATGGTTATTGATTTATTCTCATAGATAGGTACAAAAACAAATCGCTCTGCCGCGTAACTACCATTACTGGAATGCACATCAACAGCCAACTGATAACTGTTGTTGATAATATCG
>JAHKLP010000039.1 GCA_020855015.1 Methanobacterium sp. | reverse complement strand
GATAAAGGATTGGTGAGTGGTGAATACTACGAGTGGGAAACCTACAAAATAAATGAGAATAAGTTAGTGAGATATAGTAATTATCAAAATGCTGATGGAAAGATAGTTAAACAAACAACTACTTACGAGAAAGCTCCAAATGATCCTGCTCAACTAATCCAGATAACAATAATCCCAAAAGCATCTGGTACGAGCAGTTGGCAACACCAAACATCAAATCAAGGCTATGAAACTGTATTAGAATGGTATTGGGCAAGTAGAGGTTCAGGATTTGGTGCACCCAGTCATTAATGGAATGATTTGGATGGGGTAAATTAAGTATTATATACTTATACTGCAGAGTTTATGCTACGTTTCTTTACCAATATTAGAACTGATTGGAGTTCTCAAACAAACCCCTATTTGATCTAAAACGCATCGAATGGTGTTTATGGAACTGAAACATTTTCAGGAAGTTTTCCACTGGATTTGTATTCAGTTAATACCTTAACAAATGTTCTCAGCAGCATTTCTGGTGAAAGATCGTTTGCACCACCTTCATACACCCCAATATAGTTAGGAACCTTATTATTTTGATCCATCCATTTGTAAGTACGATCTGCCATGTCCAAGTATTCATTTTTGGCAATTTTCGCTGAATTAACAGTTCCAGATGGGTTATCCGCTTTTTGGATAGTTTTTATAGGCACATTACCTTTCTCGCCATTGTTTACCATTACAATTCCCTTGGCAAATATATAGAGACACTGGTTCATGGTAAGGTTAACACCTTTAAATTGTATGCTTTTGATGGTACCAGTTGATTTTGACATATCATATGCCAGATTAGGAACTTCCGATACGGGAATACCCGTGCTTTCAGAAATTAGGGTGTCATTATTTGTAGTATTTGTACATCCTGAACAAAAAATAATCAATACAATAATTACTATTCCAGGAAAGAATAAACTTTTCATCTTAACTATCCCCCATTAATATAGATATTCTTGTGTTAACTTAATATTAAATCTATAGAATTACAACCTTTTAATAAGACACTTAAAACGAAACCCAAAAACATACAAACTCCTGGAAACATAATATATTATAAAAGGGTTATTCTTAGAATAAAAAAAATAGCTCTCATAAAATTGTTTTTAACTTCTAATAGAAATTTCTAAACCACAAAACATAATTAACATCAAATCGATGAAAATAAGACTAATCAGACCATAAGGGTTAAATAAATTTGAAATTACAGAAATAAATAATTATAAAAGTAGTGGGGGAATTTATTTAATGTCATTTTTAGGCTTAATTATTAAAAATCCATTCCGTAATAAGACCCGTACAGCACTGGCAGTGGTAGGTATTGCTATTGGTATTGCCACCATTGTGGCCCTGGGGATCATAACCGACGGACTGAAATCATCTACAGAGGAAACCTTAAAAGCAGGTGGGGCTGATTTCACTGTAGTGGAAGCCAATGTATCAGATATGTTCCTCAGTAAGGTAGATGAAAACTATGTGGCTAAAATTAAACAAATAAAAGGCGTGGATGATGCTGTGGGTATCCTGACGGCAATACAACCAGTAGGGAATAATCCGTACTTTGTGGTTATTGGCATAGAACCTAGCAAACTATCCCTAAGTGAGATAAAAATCACATCAGGCAAGACATTTTCTTCATCTACTGCCCAGGAAGTAATAATTGGCAAGGTTGCATCCACAAAACTCAACAAAACCGTTGGAGACACAATAATTCTTGGTAAAACAGATTATAAAATTGTGGGAGTGTTTGAAACTGGCGACTTGCAACAGGATGGTGGTACCTACATGTCTCTTGAGAATGTTCAGGAAATTGAGGAAAAAAAGGACAGAGTAACCATGATCTATGCCAAGATCAAAAAAGATGCCAATGTAGATGAGGTTACACAGTCCATTGAAAGCAAATATGGGAAGGACATTACCACCATATCATCACTGGAAGATTTGCAAAGCATTGATCAGGGTTTGAACACTATTGACACTGCTTCATGGGCCATTTCATTATTAGCTATAGTAATTGGGGGAATTGGTGTGATAAATACTATGATCATGTCCGTTTACGAACGAACTAGAGAGATTGGGGTTCTGAAAGCAGTGGGATGGAAAGATAGGAGGATTTTATCCATGATACTGGGAGAATCCATAGTTCTGACCATTGTAGCTGGGGTGGTGGGCATCATCATGGGTTTGGTTGCTATCCAAGTACTCTTAGCTCTGGGGATGAGTGGATTCATACAACCAGTTTATTCTCCTGAAGTGTTCATTCGGGGTTTGGGTGTAGCTCTGATAGTAGGTCTTATTGGAGGTTTCTACCCGGCTTACCGTGCCAGCCGCTTACCACCAACAGAGGCGTTGCGCTATGAGTGATGAAAAAATTGTGGAGATTAAAAATCTCAGAAAAAGCTTTGATAATGGGAAAATAACTGCATTAAACGGTGTAGAACTGCAGATCAGGAAAGGTGAATTCATTTCCATTATTGGACCATCTGGATCTGGGAAATCAACTCTTCTTAATATGATAGGGGCACTGGATCGGCCAGATGAAGGTGATGTTAGTGTCGCAGGGTACAACTTAACCGAAAAGAGGGATTTAAGTGAGTTTCGTTCCAGGGAGATTGGTTTTATTTTCCAGCTACATAATCTAATTCCAAATCTTAGCGTGGTAGAGAACGTGGAGATACCCATGTTTGAAAGGAGCATGTCTGGTAAAGATATGCGAAAACGTGCTTTGAAACTTCTTGAATATATGAACTTAGAAGATAAGATTGACCGGAAACCAACTGAACTTTCGGGTGGTGAGAGGCAGAGGGTTGCAATTGCCCGTGCTCTGGCCAATGAACCTTCCATTATCTTGGCAGATGAACCAACTGGATCACTGGACTCCAAAAATGGTCAGATGATCCTTAAACTCCTTGAAGACTTGCATGAAAAGGAAAATGTCACGTTGATCATGGTCACTCATGATCTGAATGTGGCATCCCTGGCAGAAAGAACCATTGAAGTTCTTGATGGAAAAATAAAGACATAATATAAATTTATTTTTAAATAGATTTTTTTATTT
>JAHKLP010000087.1 GCA_020855015.1 Methanobacterium sp. | reverse complement strand
GGCTATCCCGGCATGTGAGTTACTTTTGATCAACCTTTTTTAAAGGTTGGATTTGGCTATCCCGGCAAATGATATATTTCATCATATTTGGAAAAAAGAGAGATAAAATATGAGGGTAATTTTTTTAAGCTGTTGTTTTCAGCTGTGAATTAGTTTCTATGAGTTAACTACGTAGTTCTATTTCGATGCTCACGTTGTCAGGCACGTTGACTTTCATTACTTGTCTCATTGCCCTTTCATCAGCTTCGATTCCTACCAGTCTTTTGTGGATTCTTAGCTCCCATTTTTCCCAGGTTGCTTTTCCCTCACCATCCGGTGATTTACGGGTGGGCACAACTAACTTCTTGGTTGGTAGGGGTATGGGGCCGGATAGGTCTACGCCGGTTCTCTCGGCGATACGTTTGAGCTGGTCGCATACATAGGCCAACTTTTCTGGGTCGGTGCCGGTGAGTTTAATTCTAGCTTTGTTCATTATTCTATTCCTCCATTAAAAACAAAGAGAAGGTAGTGTAAACTAGGATAATCCCAGTCTACCTTCAATTAAATGTGTCGCAAATCTATTTTGCTGGCACCAAATCAATGCACATACCAGCAGCGACAGTCTGACCCATATCACGGATAGCAAACCGCCCCATGTGTGGTATGTCCTTGATCTTCTCGATGACCATTGGTTTGGTAGGTTTCACTACTACAAAGGCAGCATCCCCAGTCTTGAGGAAGTCTGGGTTTTCTTCTTTAACCTGACCAGTTGCTGGGTCCAGTTTTTTCTGGAGTTCCAGGAAGGTACAGGCAACCTGAGCAGTGTGACAGTGGAATACAGGAGTGTAACCCACGGTGATAACACCAGGGTGCTGTAAGACCACGATCTGAGCTGTGAACTCTTTAGCCACAGTTGGTGCGTTGTCAGTATGTCCAGCCACGTCTCCACGGCGGATGTCGTTTTTACCAACCCCACGGACGTTAAATCCTACGTTATCACCAGGTTCTGCTTTGTCCAACATTTCGTGGTGCATTTCGATGGATTTAACTTCTCCGCTTGCTCCCGGTGGTTCAAAGATGACGTTGTCACCTTTATTCATTACACCAGTTTCCACACGACCCACAGGCACAGTTCCCACACCAGTGATTGAGTAAACATCCTGCACTGGTACTCGTAGTGGTAGATTAGTTGGTTTTTCAGGAGCTGAGAATTCATCTAATGCTTTAACTAGGCTTGGTCCTTTGTACCAAGGGGTGTTAGCAGATGCTTCGGTTATGTTGTCCCCTTCAAAAGCCGATAGAGGTATAAAGTTGATATCACTGGGTTTGTAAGCCACAGTTTTAATCAGTTCGGATACTTCTTCTTTGAGTTCGTTGAATTTTTCTTCACTGTAGTTAACCAGGTCCATCTTGTTGATACCAACGATGAGTTGGTTGATCCCCAGGGTTCTTGCTAAAAATGCGTGTTCCTTGGTCTGGGGCATTACACCATCATCAATTGCTACCACTAGGACTGCGGCGTCTGCCTGTGAGGCACCGGTGATCATGTTTTTAACAAAGTCACGGTGACCTGGGCAGTCCACAATGGTGAACTCGTACTTAGGAGTGTCGAAACGGGCGTGTGCCAGGTCGATGGTCACTCCTCTTTCTCTTTCTTCGGACAGTTTGTCCATAACGAATCGAAACTTGTCTTCTCCGTCGGATAGCTGCTGTTCAGCGATAGCTCCGGACTGTAATAGCAGGTGCCCCACCATGGTGGATTTACCGTGGTCTACGTGTCCGATAAACGCCAAATTCATATGTTCTTTTCCTTTAGCCATAAAATATTCCTCCAATAAAATTCTCTTACTATGATTATTTAGAGAGCTTACTAAGCGTACTGGTTGAATTTATTGGTTCCCCTATTTAAATTAACCAGTATAATATTTTGATCTGGATTGACCATGTCAAGTAATGGTTATGTTTTATCCAGATTTTTATGGTATTCTCCATGTAGAGAATACTACCCAAAAAATTAAGGGGTATCAATATTAAGTGTTTAGGATATTTAGATTTTTTATCCTAGGTAATGTTCAGGGCCGTAAGGCTGATCAGATAATCCTTTACGTTGTCGGATCTCCCTTATTATGGTATTCTGAAGTTCACGTGGGAGTCTTTCGAATCCTGCGTTCTCTGTGGACCAGAGACAGCGGCCTTCTGTTGCCGAACGTATGTCTCCTGCAAATCCAAACATTTCAGCAACTGGTACTTTTGATTCCACAGTTGACATGTCCCCTTCCTGGCCCATGTCCAGAATCTGACCTCTTCGGTTCTGGATCTCACGGGTGGCTGATCCCATGTAGTCCTGGGGTGTGTTGATAAATACCTTCTGTATGGGTTCCAGTAGTGCTGGTTCAGCCATCATTATTGCACCGTAAACTGCTTTTCTTATGGCTGGCAGGACTTGCGCTGGTCCCCTGTGTACGGCGTCTTCGTGTATCTTGGCATCCATGAGTTTGATCTTGATTCCCATAACTCTTTCTTTGGCTATGGGCCCATCATCCATGGCACTTTCGAATCCTTCCAGGAGTAATTCTTTGATCTCATCCAGATACTGTATACCACGGGTCATGTTGACGAAGATGCTCTTGTCATAGACATCCCAGACCTTTCGGGCTTGTTCTTTGGGTAGTCCGTATTCCTGGAATTTAGGGATTAATTCTTTCCCTTTAACTCTGCCTTCCTTAATCTCCCCATCTACGATAGCCTGGTAAACTGGTTCGTCTAATGGTTCGATTTCTATATAGAAACGGTTGTGTTTGTTGGGTGATTTTCCTTCCACTGGTCCGGCTGTTCCTGCAATGGTTTCCCGGTACACCACAATGGGTTCGGAGGTTTCAATTTCCACTCCTTTCTCATTGATACGGTAGGCTATGATTTCCAGGTGGAGTTCACCCATACCAGCCACTAAGTGTTCACCGGTTTCTTCGTTGATTTGCATTTTGACCGTGGGGTCTTCCTTCCCAACTTGTCTTAGTACTTCGATTAGTTTGGGTAAGTCTTTAGTATTTTTAGCCTCAACTGCAACTGTTACCACTGGTTCAGAGATGTGTTCTAATCCTTCGAAGGCATCGATTTTTCGGTCCATGTCACAGATTGTTTCCCCGGCTACTGCGTTCCGCGCTCCGGTGATGGCTACAATGTTTCCTGCTGGTACTTTGTCGGTGTTAACTCTTTCCGGGCCGAAATATACTCCTACTTGCTGGGTCCGTGCTTTTCCATGGCTTCCTACCATGAATATTTCGCTTCCCTTCTCCAGTGTTCCTCCGTATACTCTTCCAGTGGCTATCTCCCCCGCGTGTTTGTCTATACTAACGTCGGTAACCATCACTGCCAGTGGTCCATCTGGGTCGGTTTTAAGCATTCCCTGCCCTTCTTCACTTTCAATGTCTCCAGACCAGATGCTCGGCACCCTGTAAGGTTGGGATTTATTGGGGCTTGGTAAGTGTTCAACCACCATTCCCAGTAATACTTCAGATAATGGTACTTTCTGGGCTAATTCTTTCTGGTTTTCATTATTACAGTAGTCAAGGATGTCTTTAAAGTTTATACCAGTTTTCTGCATGATGTCCATGTTTATGGCCCAGTTGTGGTAGGCGGATCCGAATGCTACGCTTCCATCTTCCACTTTTACCTGCCATTCTTTTTTAAGCTCCTTGGGAGCCATATTACTAATTAATTTGTTGGCATTGGCAATAACCTTAATGAACCTTTGCTGCAGTTCCTCGGGGTCCAATTTCAGTTCGTTGATTAACCGATCCACTTTATTGATGAAAAGTACTGGTCGCACGTTTTCCTTCAGTGCCTGACGCAGAACGGTTTCAGTTTGTGGCATGATTCCTTCCACAGCACACACCACTACGACGGCACCGTCAACTGCCCTCATTGCACGGGTTACGTCTCCACCGAAGTCCACGTGACCTGGTGTGTCGATGAGGTTAATCAGGTATTGGTCTTCCTTGTATTTGTGCACCATAGAAACGTTTGCTGCATCGATGGTTATCCCCCTAGCCTGTTCCTGTTCATCGAAGTCCAAGTACAACTGGTCTCCGGCCAGTTCTGAGGATATCATACCGGCTCCTGCCAGTAGGTTATCTGATAAGGTTGTTTTTCCGTGGTCAATATGGGCCACGATTCCGATGTTCCGGATGTAATCCGGTTCGTACATCAATTCTTTGATCTTGTTGATCATTCTTGTACGTCTACTCAAAACAATCACCTAAAAAAAAATTTTAGAAAAAAATATTGTAGAGTTCATGGCTAACCCACTTAGTGGGCTGATCTGGCCACTCGCTCTTTTTCCTCCTTTTTACCTACAGAGAAACTCCTGGTGTCTGCTTCTGCTGCCAGCATGAGTTCTTCTGCTAGGCATTCTCCAGCGGATTTTTTCCTTTTGAAAGCTGACTGGAGTGCTCCCTTGGTTATGAAACCAATTGCTAGGTCTACCCTGCGCTGAGGTGCTATGTCAACTGCTACCTGGTAACCAATTCCACCATATTTGATACGGGTGGTTTCTTCCCGGGGTGCTGCGTTTTCAACAGCTTTTACCAGGATTTGGACTGGATTTTCCTTGGTACGTTTATTTATAACTGTGAAGGCTTCTTTTACGATGTTATAAGCCTTGTTTTTCTTACCGGAGTTCCTTTCGGTTCTCATGATCTTGTTCATTAATCTTTCCACAATTGATACTCTTGATTTGGCGAACTGTCTCTTGACATGTCTCCCCATGGTGTGGGGGACCATTATCTCGTCTAGGCAGATGTAATTGACCAGTCCCAGGTCTTCTACCTTGACTTCTTCCAGTTCCCAACTGTCAAATACTTTGAAGCTCATATCATAACCTCACTTATCTTACTGGTTTTTCTATTTTGCCTTTAACCATTTCTTCCAGGGCTACGTTGTTCACCTTGGTGACTTTCCACCGTACCCCAGGGATGTCTCCCATGGATCTTCCGGATGGCCCTCCAATTCCTTCGATGACTACTTCGTCGTGTTCATCTATGAATCCTATGGCTCCGTCTCCAGGGGCGAATGCTGTTAGCTGTTTACCGTTTTTGATGAGTTGTACCCTTACACATTTCCTGATGGCTGAGTTGGGCTGTTTGGCTTCAATTCCCACTTTTTCAATGACAATTCCCCGTGCCTGGGGTGCGCCTCCCAATGGATCGGCCTTTATATCTAGGCCCAATGCTTTTCTCTTGTATTCGGTGTCTTTCCACCGGAAGTTTTGTCGATTCTTTTTAAGCTTTTTTGCTGCGAATAATCCTGGCAATGAAATTCCTCCTTGTTAACATTAATACGATGACTATTCCCTGATCGGTCTTTTTTGGGGTTTTCCCTGGATCAGGGATTTTTTGATCAGTAAAATCTGGATCGTTGCCGGTTTTTAACTATTTTATAACTATATTATTTATATTGTGCTGCCTTTTGGCCAGTACTCGGGCTCGTTCTATATTCTGCCCACCTTTTCCAATAGCAGTTCTCTTATTTCTTGAATCAGCTTCTATGGTCGCTATTTTCTCGCCGTTTTCTTTTTGAAGTATTCTTATACTTCTTATTTTAGCAGGAGCTACCAGATTGGCTATAAATTCTGCTGGGTCGTCGGAGTGTTCAATTACCTCCACACCCTTATCTACTGTTTTCTGCACTTTGGCGACGGTGCTTCCTTTTTTTCCTATGGCCAGACCCATATCTCCTCTTTTAACCAGGAAAGTGATCTTGCCATTTTCATCATCCACCAGGCAATCCTTTACTGTTGCCCCGGTCATGCTCTCAAAGAGAGCTATGTACCTTATTTCATGGGTGCTGAATTTGATGGTCACAGTCTTACCCCACTATCTCTAGTATGGTGGAATCTCCAGGATCGTTTACTACCATGGCAGCTACAGTGAATGGTTTTCCACAAACTGATCCTAAATCCACACTACTGCCCTGGAAGGTGTAAACCGGGATCTCTGATAATTGGGAGTATTGCATCACGTCTTCTGTTACCTCTTGTGGGCAATTTTCTGCGATAATAACTAGTTTCCCTTTTCCAAGCTTCATGGCCTGAATTGTTTTACTGGATCCCAGTGTGACATTACCTGTATCTACTGCTACTCGAATTCCTCTCTCTACGTCCATCTACTGCCTCCTATTTATCTTTCATGATGACGCCAACTGATCCTGTTCCCAGTGGTATTGGCTGCCCGATTATAATGTTCTCTATTATTCCAGTGAGATGATCTATCTCACCTCTGATGCTGGCCCTGAGAAGGTGTTTACCCGTCTCTTCAAATGATGCTCTGGCCAAAACACTTGCTTTTTCTCCGCTGATGCCGTGACGACCAATAGATTTGACTATGCCGTCAGAAGTCATCATATCAGCTACCAGCATGATGTGTCGCACATCGACAGTGAGTCCTTGCTCTTCCATGGTTGTTTGGGCCTCGCGAATAATGGCATTACGAGCGGCTTCTATTCCCAGAACTTTTTCCACCTCATGTATATCGTTAGTGGTTGTTCTGACTGGGTCCACACCATCCATTTTCAGGACTGCTCCCAAATTTGAACCTTCAGTATGGATAACCCATTCCTGTCCTTCTTTACGGATCACGACCTTCCCTATGTTCTTAATTCCACTTATCTGGAGATCGCGAACCTTATCAGCTAAAAGTCGGAGTTCCCTAATTGCATGTTTAGGATCAGTAATTTTAGGTTCAAAACTGAGTAGGTTGTTATTTATTTCTACACTTTTAAAAGTTTTCTCTATCTTGGCCATAACCTCATCATAGTTAAGTCGTTTCTCCTTAACCTGATCTTCGTCTATCTCTATACTCATGTTCATATTAGCATAGTTGACATTGAAGTCTTTGAGGATGTCATTAAGGGTTATTTTTCCTATCCTGTTGGCTATGGTTCTAACGAACTCCTCGTCACTGGCATGTTCTTCATCAAAGTATATGGCCATGGTTGGTGTGGATATCTTCTTACGTGCATCCACGATCTCGATTAGTCGTGGTAATCCCAGGGTAACATTTAGTTCTGCCACTCCTGCATAGTGAAAGGTACGCATGGTCATCTGAGTACCTGGTTCTCCTACTGACTGGGCAGCAACTGTGCCCACTGCCTCACCAGACTCTACTTCCGACCTTATATAGGCCTTTTTAATTTCTTTGACCAGTTCATCCAGTTCTTTATCATCCAAATCATGTCTTTCGGCTGCTTCAGCTATTTCTTGGATGAGTTTCTCTGGAAATTTGGCCCTTTTCTTTTTGACCACCTTTTCAACTTTTTTTATATCCACAAAACCACCTGAATCCATCTTTGAGTAAATTCTATTATATTATTCGGTTTAATCATTATTCTACTTTGATTGGCTATTATTTACCAGACTTGGCTTTAATTCTCATCTCTTCAATTAAACGATCGATATCGGCAACTTTTCCATAGTCACTTTTGGCGGGATCTATTCCATCTTCACCATAGTGTGTCTGTACAACCACTCCTCGGTTGTCCCTTACTGTTCCGTCAGTGTTTACTGAGAGATCCTGCAGTGCATTTACCAGTCTGCGTTGCATGTAACCACTTTGGGCTGTACGTATAGCTGTGTCAACCAGTCCTTCACGTCCTCCCATAGCGTGGAAGAAGAATTCCAGCGGATCAAGACCGGCCTTGTAACTTGAGTGGACAAAACCACTGGCCTTTGCACCGAGATCACCTTCCTGGAAGTGAGGTAAAGTTCTTTTACTGTAACCTCTCTCTATTCTACCACCACGGACAGATTGTTGTCCGACACATGCGGCGATCTGAGTTAAGTTAAGCATGGATCCACGAGCACCAGTTAGTGCCATTATAACTGCGTGGTTATCCATTCCAAAGTAGCTTTCAGCGATTTCTCCTGATTTGTCCCTTGCTTCACCGAGTACCTGCATGATCTTCATCTCCAGGGTTTCCCGGAGACTGCGGCCAGGTAGTGCTTCTAGTTCATCATCCCGGTAGGCTTCAATTAACATTTCCACTTTTTCTTCAGCCTTGGAAAGAAGTTCTTCAATACGGTCCTTTGCCTCTCGGGGTATTTCCTCATCAGCAGTGCTGGTGGTAAATCCACGTTTCATTATACCGGAAATGGCCAGTTTGGTGGCTGAATCCAGGAATTCTCTGGCGCGATCAGTACCATACTCTTTAACAATGGAATCCAAGATTTTGCCTGAGAATGCACCGTAAGCTTTTTCATCTATTGCCCCAGAAATCAGTTCTCCTTTTTCTATGATAACGTAAGCATCATTTTTACACGATTCCCGTAGGCATTCATCACATTTACGGCATATCTCTGCCTTGTATACCATGTTAAGATCTTTGGGAAGTAATAAACTGAAGACCTCTTTACCAGTCCATTTTTTATTTTCTGGTTTTGGTAATGGTAACTGGGATTTTTTAAGCATTTGGAACACTTCATCCTCATCGAAATTGGATCCTTCCCTTGTGAGTAGGTATGCTCCTGATATGTGATCATGTATCCCTCCAATTATGGGTCCACCGAAACGTGGAGATAGTATGTGTTCCTGGACTCTCATGAGAGATTTTGCCTCAGCACGTGATTCCTCTGTTTGGAAGACGTGCATGTTCATTTCGTCACCGTCGAAATCAGCATTATATGGTGGGCAGACACATAGGTTGAGTCTGAAGGTTTTATGAGGTAATACTTTTACTTCGTGGGCCATCATGGACATTCTGTGCAGGGATGGTTGCCTGTTGAATAAAACAATATCACCATCCATTAGGTGTCTTTCCACTATGAATCCAGGCTCTAATTTCTCGATGATTGACTCTTTAGTCTCATCGTATACCCTGATCTTCCTTTCATCAGGACGGATGACGTAATTAGCTCCAGGATGTTTATTAGGACCATTTAGGATGTATTTTTTCATTTCCTCCATGTTCCATTCGGTGATGTATATAGGTACTGTGACCTCAGTGGCAATCATGTGTGGTACCCCTACTTCATTGATACTGATGTTGGGGTCAGGAGATATAACTGTCCTTGCTGAGAAGTTTACCCTCTTACCTGAGAGATTACTTCTGAAACGCCCTTCTTTACCCTTTAAACGCTGCGCAAGAGTTTTTAATGGTCTCCCTGAACGATGTCTTGCCGGAGGAACTCCAGAAGCTTCATTATCAAAATAAGTGGTAACGTGGTATTGTAACAATTCCCATAAATCCTCTACAATTAGTTGTGGCGCTCCTGCTTCCATGTTTTCCTTCAAACGCTGGTTGATACGTAATATATCAACCAGTTTGTGGGTCAGGTCATCCTCGGACCTTTCGCCGGTTTCCAGGGTAATAGAAGGCCTCACAGTCACTGGTGGTACTGGTAGTACAGTAAGTACCATCCATTCAGGCCTTGCTACCTTGGAGTTTATTCCCAGGTAGATGTAGTCTTCTTCAGGGATTTTCTCCAGGCGTTCTCTTACTTCACTAGGGGTTAGTTTGTAATTTCCTTCAACGATTGAAACGGGTTTGTCTATTTTGACGTCTTCCTGTTCCGTGTCACAGTCAGGACATTTGTCTCTGCGGGCGGTGGTGTAAACTTCCTTCACCAATGCAGTGATGCTTTCCTCATTCTGCATACGGGATTCAATTCTGTCTTTGAAGTCAATTCTCTCTGTTTCTGTTAAAAGAACTCTCCCACATTCGCTGCAGGTTGAACGTAATATTTTGTGAATTGTATCTGCGAATCCTACGTGGACAACTGGTCGGGCCAGGTTTATGTGGCCAAAGTGTCCCTGACAGTCTCCTCCTTTTGAACCACATGATCGGCATCTTAATCCGGGATCAATAACTCCCAGTCGGGGGTCCATGAGACCCGCTTCTATGGGGTATCCATCTTCATCATAGGTGTCGGGGGTCACGATTTTTGTTACGGACATTCTCCGGATATTTTCCGGTGATAGCAGGCCAAAGTTGATCTGGGCGATCTTCTTTAAAATTCCTTTCAAGCTCACTCTCTCCTCTTTTTATATTTTTATAAGACCCTTCTTTTGTTTGATACGATTATCAGGCTTTATCCTCAAGAACCAATTTAGGGAATATGCATAAACTCTTGAGTTCGTCTAATAATAGTTTAAATGCGTATGATATTTCCACTGGGAAACTGTCTGAATCCCCGCAGATTGGACAGTATTTTTTATCTCTTATGCGATCGTATATGGCTACCATTCCACATTCACCACATACTATGGCCTCATATTTATCTGATTCATCCAGTAACCTTTCTTTAAGGGCCAATGCAGCCCCATGTGCAATTAGACAGTCCCTTTCCATTTCTCCAAATCTTAGGCCACCTTCTCTGGCTCTCCCTTCGGTTGGTTGTCTGGTTAGAACCTGTACTGGTCCTCTTGACCGGGCGTAAACTTTATCCGATGTCATATGGTGTAGTTTCTGGTAGTAGGCTACTCCCACAAATATCTCAGCTTCAATTCTTTCTCCCGTTATTCCATTGTGCAGGGATTCCCGGCCAGCGGTTTCAAATCCGTTAGCTTTTAAGAGATCCATTATTTCATGTTCGTGGCTTCCACTGAATGGTGTTCCATCCATACGGTGTCCTTCCATGCAGCCTGCTTTACCAGATAGCATCTCCAGCACTTGTCCAACTGACATCCTAGAAGGGATAGCGTGGGGGTTTATGATTAAATCAGGTACTACTCCTTCAGCTGTGAAGGGCATGTTTTCCTGAGAAACAATAAGACCGACAACTCCTTTCTGTCCGTGCCTGGATGCGAATTTATCACCGAATTCAGGTTGTCTCTGGTCCCTTACTCTTATTTTAGCCAGTTTGCTTCCTTCAACTGTTTCGGTGAGCAATACTGCGTCCACCACTCCGTGTTCTCCGTGTCTCACGGTGACTGATGTTTCTCTTCTTCGCTCAGCCACTGTTCCAAATTCGTCGATTTCTTCCAGAAAACGTGGCGGGGATGTTTTTCCTATGAGAACATCTCCAGATTTTACGTTTACTTCAGGGTTGACTATTCCATCTTCATCCAGATTGCGGTACACTTCTTCTGATCGGTATCCTCGTACCATATTTTCAGGTACTTCGAATTTGTCTTCCTGTCCTCCGGGGTATCTTCGCTCTGAAGCCTCATAGGATCGGAAAAATGATGATCGGGCTAGTCCACGTTCTATTGATGCCTTGTTAAGTATGAGGGCATCTTCCATATTGTAACCTTCATAGGACATAACACCAACTACAAAGTTCTGACCTGATGGTCGTTTATCGTATTGGGTTGCATCCATACTTCTTGTTTTAACTATGGGAACTTGTGGATGGTGTAGTAGGTGTGCACGGGTGTCTGTTCTTAAATTATAGTTTGAAACATAGAGTCCCAGCGCCTGTTTAGTCATTCCTGCTTCCATAGTGTTACGAGGGGATGAGTTGTGGTTTGCGTAGGGTATGATCCCTGCACATATTCCCAGCATGGTGGCGGGGTCTATTTCCAAGTGAGTGTGATATTCATTGATTTCATCGGCAAACATGGCAATATAGGTATTTTCTTCTTCCTCTGCATCTAGGTACTCAATTATTCCTTCATTTATCAGATCCTGCCATGACATTTCTCCGTCTGCCATTTTCTGCACATGTTCATCTGTTAAGAGTGACCCACCGTTTTCCACCACTATTAGCGGTCTTCGGGTTCTTCCCGGATCGTTAAAGACGTATATCTCGTTGTTTTCAGGGTAATGGGTGATATTCATCTCATAGGAAACTTCACCAGATCTCCTTTTCTGGCGCATTTCCTCCATGAACCCTTCTGGATCATCACAAGTTCCAATAAGCTTTCCGTTAGTATAAACCTTGCATTTTTTCACAAATTGTCCCCCAATAACTGGCTTTTAGTATTAAAATAAATTTAAACTCCGAATAATTCCTTTTTTTCTTCCTAAATGGGGTTTATTCCCTTCACTTTTTTAATGACTGCTTCTAGTTCATCTGGATCTGAACCCTCAGATATTTTGGCCAGTATAGCCAAGTTTTTCACCAGACCACAATTGGGTCCCTCTGGAGTTTCATTGGGACATATCTTCCCAAATTGAGTGGGATGCAAATCACGAGCTTCGAAGTGTGGTTGGCTCCTTGATAGGGGAGATACTACACGTTTAAGGTGTGAAAGGGTTCCCATGTAACTGGTACGGTCTAGTAACTGACTTACTCCTGCACGTCCCCCAACCCAGTTTCCCGTGGCAATGGCATGTTTAATGTTCTCAGTCAGAACATCTGAACGTACAGCTTGCTTAACTGATGGTTCTTTACCCCTGGCTAGACTCCTTTCAAGTTGATAAGTCATGTCACGAGTTAAACTGGTGAATGCCACTCGGAATAAGTCTTCCATGAGATCTCCAGATACTCGTAGTCGCTTGTTGGCGTAATGATCCTTATCGTGTGGGTCACGCTCATCAAAAATAACTTGCAAAAGCATTTCTGTCATTTCAGCCAGATATGTAGCTTTTTCAGCCCTTTTATCTGGTTCCACACCTATGTGGGGAAGTAAATAGCGATCTATAACATCTTCTGCTCTTTTTATTCTGTATTCCTCAGTCATTCCTTTGGCCACTCTATTACCAATATATTTTATGGCATCGTAGGTGGATGTAATCTCTGAGGTTTGAATATCATCTATAAGTAGGAATTGAACGTCATTTTCTTCTGAAACACTACTAACCAGATCCACATCCTTCTCAAGGCCCAATGCGCGGAGTAAAACCACTAAAGGTATTTCCCCAGGCACATAAGGGAAGGATATTCTTAAAAATACACCTTTTTTCCGTGGTTTGCGGTATTCCAGAGTGATTCTTGCTCTGAAACCACTTTTGATCGACGTTACAATGGCTCTTGCCCTGCGGTCTTCTTTTTCCCCGATTCTCTCCAGAATGATCTTATTTGGTGCAATCTCTTCCATGGTTACTATTGCTCTTTCTGAACCGTTGACAATGAAGTATCCTCCAGGATCCTGTGGATCCTCCCCATTTTCTTCAAGTTCGTTGTATCCTAATCCATTTAAGTGGCAGATGTTGGATTTGAGCATCACTGGAAGTTCACCAATATACACTTTTTCCAGTTGGGGTTCTTCTTCACCCTTACTCAAAGCCATGTCCATGTACATATGGGCCGAGTAAGTGAGATTTCTCAGCCTTGCTTCCGTTGGAAAAACCTTACTTTTTGATCCATCGGCTTCTTTAATGTAAGGCTTTTTTATTTCTACTTTACCTGTCTGTATGCAGTATTCTCCCTGCTCCAGAACGATTGGTTCGGTTATGTCAATTATGTCCTGTATTCGATGGTTCACAAAATCGTTGTATGATTTTATGTGATGATCCACCAGTTTGTATTCATCAAAAAAGGCATCAACAAGTCCCCAGGCATTTTTTACCATTAAATTCCTCCAAAAACAATCCATACCCGTCCATTATATAACACCAAAAGTTTAAATTCCTAGTGGTCTGGCCACTATATATATTATATAATTAAATATACAAAATTTATGTGTCAGTGCACAAAGGTAAGGAATTATTCGCATTATTCTCTTATTATTCAATCCACTTTTCAGGTTAAATTATCTTAAATTTATTATAAAACCAAACGGTATGTTTCAAATTTTCCAGCAGTCTGGCTTTTTCTGGTTATCTTAAGAATATCCCCTGATTTAGCCTCTATGGCCTTTGCAACTGGATCATCAGCTTTTATTTTTGGCAGCTGCTCAGGATGGATATCCAATTTTTTTAATACTTTTTTAACTTCAGATTTCGACAAAACAACATGATCTGGAACTAGTTCGTGTTTTAAGATATCCTTCTTCACCATTGAATCCTCCAATAAAAATTAGAACGGGCCCGACGGGAATTGAACCCGCGACCACTTGGTTAAAAGCCAAGCGCTCTCCCAGACTGAGCTACGGGCCCTCTAGAACGCCCTGGCCGGGAATTGAACCCGAGTCGCGGGCTCGACAGGCCCACATGATAGCCCCTACACCACCAGGGCAACTTTAGCAGAACTAGAGTATATTGGTTTATGATATGCTTCTTTATATACTTTTCCTTTTCAATGTTTATTTATAAAGGTTTCTTAACTTTGAGGATTTTTGGGATAATAATACTCAAAACTGTCTTTTTCGAACTTTGACAGATTCCAATGATATTAAATTATGCCATGTTAAAATATTAAGTCCCGCCTGCCGGACTTGAACCAGCAACATTCGGATCTACAGTCCGACGCTCTGCCAAATTGAGCTAAGGCGGGATTCAAATCTAATTTATGACAATTTATTATTTAATTCAACAAATGGGACCACCCGGATTCGAACCGGAGTCTCAGGCTCCCAAAGCCCAAAGGATCGACCAAGCTACCCTATGGTCCCCTATACTATTTGATTGAAATTTTTTTTAATATATAATTTTGACAATCTTTACAACTATTGTGCCATCATTTAGAGCCCCGGACGGGAATTGAACCCGCGACCACGAGATTACAAGTCTCGCGCTCCACCAGACTGAGCTACCGAGGCATTTTAACTTTTGAAATATTGCCTTATATAGTTTTTGGTGCAATGATAAACTGAATTATGAGCTCAATCATGGCGATGATATTTTGGTGTTTAATTACATATATATAAAATTGTTCCCATTTTTAATATAAATTCAAAAATAGGCCTACTATGAACTATTTAGAAATGATAATGGTCAAAAGACTTAATTAATTTGGCTTTTAACGCTGCTCTCTTAAAACTTCCACTGCAGGCAATCTGGCTCCAGCTATAAGGTTGATGGAAGCTCCCCCTCCACTGCTGATGTGACTGATTCCCCTTAATCCCATCTGATTAGCAGCAGCTGCCAGATGTCCTCCTCCAATAATAGAGAATCCTGGAGAAGATGATATTGCATTAAGGATGTCTTCCGTACCTTGATTGAACCCTTCCTTCTCAAAAACACCGGCCGGCCCATTTGCAAATATGGTGCGCGCGTTTCGGATTACACGAGCATATTCGGTGGTGGTTTCCGTGCCCAGATCAAATATTGGTAGGTTGGGAAGTTTGCCCACTGGATACTCCAAACGTTTATCATCTTTGCAGACTGCCAGATCACTGGGTACCAGTATCTTATCTTTGAATTTTTTACAAAGCTTTTTGGCCGTTTTAACGTATTCACAGTATTCTCTATCTTCTATGAACTTCCGGTTATGTTTTCGTATGTTTACTCCACCACCCCACAGAAATATGTTGGCAACCAAACCCGTGGTGAGGATGTAATCAGCACTTCCTGCTTCCAGAGCATTCTCCATAACCATTACCGAATCATCGACTTTCACCCCACCCAAAACATAGACGCAGGGCCTTTCCACATTACTAACTGCACTGTATAAGGCTTTAAGCTCTCTTTCCATCACCCTTCCTGCCGCTGACGGCATTTTCATAGCAAAACCAACCATTGAAGGTTGTGAACGGTGGGCAGCAGCGAAAGCATCATTGATGAAGTAGTCAGCTAATGGTGATAGAAGCCTTACCATGTGTGTTTCAGCCTGTTCCAGTGGTTCTCTTTGGAGTATTTCTTCTGAATAAAAACGTACGTTTTCCAAAAGAAGGATTTCCCCTCCTTTCAATTTTGATATGGTCTCCCTGGCATTACTTCCAAATATGTCATCCACATAGCTCACTGGCCTTTCCAATAGGTTAGAAAGCGTTTCAGCATGTTGCTGGAGTGTGGTAAAGTCTTTTTTACCCGGACGACTTTGATGGGCAATTAAAACAGTTTTAGCACCTTTTTCCGCCAGTTCACTGATGGTTTCTGCGTGGAGTCTGATGCGAGTATCATCCAGAAGTAATCCCGTTATGGGGTCAACTGGAGAGTTGATATCCACTCGCACCAGCACTGTTTTACCCTCTAAGTCAAGATCGTCAATGGTGTAAAAATCAGGAGCCATACTTATACCACTCTCTAGTTAGTCTAAGAAATGTTCTAATTTACTTTAACTTATATCTTGCTAACCAGATCAAGAAGTGCCTGTTTGGGATCTGGTGCTAGTATGATTCCCGATGCCAGGAGAACTCCTTCACTTCCCAGTTCCAGGGCAGCTTTCATATCATCTCCAGTGGAAATCCCTGCACCACAAAGAACTCTCACATTGGAATTGACATCTTTTATTGCTGCTACACTCCCCTCAACTACTTCCGGTTCAGCTTGAGAGACAGGAATTCCGGATCCAATGAGTTCTGGTGGTTCAATAGCTACAAAGTCCGGTTTCATGGCTGCTGCAGCAGCACTGGTCTGGATATTGTTAGTGCATACCACGCTGGTCAGGTTGGCAGTATTAATTTTGCTGACAACAATGTCAATATCAGCCAGTTGCATTCTCTGCTCTGAATGATTAATTAGGGCGCCTGATGCCCCTGCTTCTTTGGCACATTCTAACAACATACTGCCAGTGTGTCCACCGGCATCCACAGGATCAATATGTTGAGCTAAAATAGGTATGTTTACTTCCTGGGATAACATCCAAAGGTCGGCTCCCTGGGGTGCCGCTGCCATTGTTACTCCAGTCTCATCGGCTACTTGCTCCAATGCTCGGGCTAAATGCAGGGCTTTTTCTCCAGTGGACTCTAAGTATGTTTTAAAATTCAGAATTACCAGGGGAGTTTGTGTTATTTTCATAATCGGCCTCCTAATGTATGTATTATACTGATTTTCTTTATAGGGGCGAGATATAAAAATATTGTGGTTATGAAAGTAATCTAAAATTAAAATGTAGAAAATGTATGAAAATGATTAGATGGAATTAAGGTATAATAAAATTTGCAATATTCCAAAATGTAAAAAAATTCGAAATGTAAAAAAAATTATATATTTCAACAGTTTT
>JAHKLP010000091.1 GCA_020855015.1 Methanobacterium sp. | reverse complement strand
TCTAGGGGTATGATACCTCCCTGACACGGAGGTGATCACGAGTTCGAATCTCGTCGGGCCCATTTGCCGTGGTAGTTCAGTTGGGAGAACGCCAGACTGAAGATCTGGATGTCGCTGGTTCAAGTCCGGCCCACGGCACTCATCAAAACTATTATTTTTGTATTCATGAAGAGTTAAAAAAAGATTTAAAATAAATTAAACAATTATCCTAATAATCACTAACAGAACAGGTCGTAATCGTTTTTATCTTATCATTTTATAAAAATAGGCCCAATATCATTATGGAAACTGCGATAAATGTTATGCCTGCAAATAACCTTGGTTTTAAGGGGCTGTTTTTTTCGTTGGTGATGATTTCTTTGGAAGGTCTTAATATTTGACCACAGCTACTGCAGAATGGAGTGGTAATGATGTTGAGATTCCCGCAAGATTCACAGACGATCTTAGGGGATTGAAGCTGACCATCTTCCCCGTATTCTAAAAGATAAAACTTACCGCCGCATTCACATGATTCAAAGTCACTGAGTGATTCTCCTTCCTTCAGATGGTAGTAGCCACCACAATTCTCACAAATCAAGAAGTTCATATTATCAAGATTTTTCTCTCTATATGAAGCTATATATGCTTTGCTATTGGATAAAAAAGAGTGTTTTTTATAAATGAGAAGTTTGATCTGACAAAAATTTAATTAAGCAAAAAATCAGCTTTAAAAGGACATTAATCTGTGTTGATAATGAAAATCGTTGCTGAAAATAAAAATGATAAATCTTAATAATAATGGTCAAAGCTGAGAATATTAATCAAACCATCATTTTATAGGTTACAATATTTTTCCTTTAAGATAAGTACTCTTAGAATGAGTAATTTCTGCCTGGAAAAAACCACCCAAAGGAGCTTCATCCACAATCACTGTTTTATAAGAGTCTGTACGACCTATGTACCCACCTTTACTCCCTTTATTCGTTATAAGAATTCTTTGAGTGGTTCCTACCAGTTCTCTGTTATTGGACGAAGTTATCTGGATTTTAAGATCATTTAAACGTTGCGAACGGTTTTTCATCACTTTATGATCGATCTCATACATCTTTGATGAAGGAGTGCCAGGACGATGATGGTATTTGGAAATATGTAGAAAATCAGGACGAATTGTACTGATTACATCAAGAGTGTCCTGAAAAGCTGCTTCATCCTCGGTAGGGTATCCCACAATAATATCTGTAGAAAGGGAAAGATGAGGTATTTCTGATTTGAAATTATTCACAATTTTAAGATATTTCTCAACAGAGTGCCCTCGGTTCATATCTGATAAGATCTGGTTATTTCCACTCTGCAAGGGTAGATGTAAAAATTTATATACCTTTTCATTTTTAAAGGAGTTAATTATAGATTCAAGGTCGTCTTCAGCGTTCTTAGGGTGCATCATTCCAACTCTTACCTTGAAATTACCAGGTATACTGGTTACATGATTTATAAGGTCGGATAATTTTTCTCCAGAGTCTTTTCCATAGGCTGCGGTGTCTTGGGCAGTGAGCTGGATCTCCTTACAGGAGTCTGCCACTGCCTGTTCTGCTTCCCTTTTCAAAATAGTTGTAGGGTAACTTTGCAGGTTTCCCCGTGCAAATCTGGTACAACAGTAACTGCATTTTCCAAGACATCCCTCACAGATTTGTAGAATGTGTATATATGGATTAAAACGCTTTCGGGGAAGGCATGTTTTTATTGCTTTGTCCTGACCGGTTTTTCTTTTAATATCATCCTTCATAATTGACGTGGCTACTTCTGGGGCGAACTTGATTCTACGGGAACCAATCCATCCAGCATAAGGAGCTAATCTTTCCAACTTAGTGGGATCGATGTCCACCATACAACCCGCAATAAGAAGCTTTTTTTGGGGATATTGATCCTGAACTTTTAGGATATGGTTGGTAATCTTCTGTTCAGTTGGCTGTTTCACGTAACAAGTATTAAGAATAATAAGATCTGCCTCTTCCATGGATATAACACATTCTGCCCCTTTTTCTTCAAGTAAACCGACCATTATTTGCGAATCGGCTTGATTAAATGTGCAACCAAAAGTTTCAATATAAAATTTCATATTAATCAGGATTTGCTATTTTCATTTTTAATTTATTAATATGCCTGTTATTTAACATAAATGCGTAAAATTCGTTTATAAATCATTTAAAAATATCGAAGATAAATTATAAGGTTCATCTTTAATCTTCAGGCCAGCCATGTTCTCCGATCATGGGGACGAAGGCAACTCCCCCTAAATCTTCAGACTTAAATTCATCATCGGATATTCGCTGAACAGATACCAGTTCCTGAAAATAGTTAGCAGAACCAAGGGGTATGATCAATTTTCCACCGATTCTTAGCTGTTTTTTAAGGGGTTCGGGGATTTTAGGTGAGCTGGCTGTTCCGTATATCCTGTCGAATGGTGCTTTTTCAGGGTAGCCCAGTGTTCCGTCACCACTTATAACAGTTATTTTATGGTTGTATCCGGTTTTTTCCAGATTCTCCCTGGCCTTCTCTGCCAGGGAAGGTATTCTTTCCACAGTGTAAACATGGCCAGAACCACCAATAATCTCTGATACTACAGCAGCATTGTAGCCGAGGCCTGTTCCAATCTCAAGTATTTTCATTCCTTCATCAAGATCTAATTGTTCGGCGATGATGGCCACCATATGTGGTGCAGATATGGTCTGCCCCCTACCAATTGGCAGGGGACGATCTAGGTAGGCGTAGCGCCTGATTTCGGGAGGCATGAACTCCTCCCTGGGCACATGGAGCATGGCTTTTTTAACTTTGCCGGTTTTTATGTAACCTTGGTTTAAGAGTTTTTCTACCAGTTCTTCTCGTTTATCCTTCATCAAACCACTGAATCAAATAGGATTAAATGAATTTAAATTCAACATAACCCCTAATTAGTCAATATCTTCGTTTTCAACTATTTTAGAGGTTAAATCATATTGGAATTTATCTTTATGACTTGCTGGGCGACCGTAAACTCTTTTAATCTGTTCTGCCAGTGCACTTCCCTTTCTTATCTTGGAAGTTATGGTTTTCATGGATTTAATTCGAAATACTGCTCTTCCCATTTTCACCACATCACCTACAGTGAATTGAAAATCTCTTTCCACTTCAACTTTTTTTGATAGGACTCTACCACTATAATCAATAGATACTCCTACTCTGGCCGGTCCTGCCAGTGATGTTGCCCAGATGGTTTCCAGTTCCGAAACCTGACTTTTGGAAACTCTGCCTCCCCGATTGTTTTCCAGCGAAGTGATTTCTACTTCATCTCCATCCACTAGCAGTACTTCTCCTACCTGTAGAATTTCATCAGGATAGAGTTTAATCTGTTTTTTCTCGGATTGGGAGAATTGGCTAATGATAATTCTGCAATCAACCATCTTCGGGATTTTTATAGTTTCCCTGAAGGTGTTTCCACATTCATTACATTTTATGAGAATTTCTTTGGTGTTTTTACCCTTAGTTTTAAGTATTTCATGAGATTCAGAGTTACATACTGGACATTTCATTGTTTTTTCCTCACATAAAACAAAAATAAGAATCCATAATTCTTCTGGATTTATGTTATTTCCGCATCTATAATTTTTGCATCGATTAAATGGAAATCCAAAATTATTCAACTGATAAATATAATAATATGTTTTGTATTTGTAATTTTAAAAAGTTAATTGAAAAAATTTAATGGGTTAATATGCAAAGACCATATTTAGTTTATTAAAAGTTTCATACGGGTCTTATGTTAAGACTGATTTTCCTATTTCTTTTCTTTTAGATAATGTTTAACCAGACCTCCATCATGGAGTATTCCCCTCATGAAGTCATGGAATGGTTTTATATTAACACTAATACCAGTGTTGAGATTTTTTATCACACCATCTTTAAGGTTTATCAGGAGTTCATCTCCTTTATCAGTTGGGATATCGGCCACTATAACTGGTAAACCAATATTTATAGCATTACGGTAGAATATTCGTGCGAATGACTTGGCCACAATTGCATCTATACCCGCATGTTTTAAAGCCACTGGAGCCTGTTCTCGTGAAGATCCGCAGCCAAAATTCCAACCAGCAACTATTATATCACCCTTACTCACATTTTTTGCAAATTCGGGATCTTCTCCTTCCATTACATGGCTGGCAAGCTCATCTAAACTGAATGTTCTCAGATAACGTCCCGGAATGATGACATCAGTATCTATACTGTCCCGGAATTTCCAAACTTTACCCTTTATTTCGTCTGTCATATTAATCATGAACTGGTTAATTTAATGCATATTATCTAATTACGGCACCAGAATTTTGAGCCGAAGTTTCAATTATATGACCACCAACCCCTTGCAGGGCATCATGAGCAGCACTTACTATATCCTTAGAACTGTCAGTGATTGCGTAGATGGTGGGTCCAAATGAACTCATACCCACACCCGGAGCACCAGCTTCTCGTAGAAAATTCATTATTTCCCCTATCACTGGTTTTTGCAACTGATTTTCTATTTTTTTAAAGCCCATTTTTTGAATGCTGTTAACACTTTCCCCGAAGGCATCCAGATCTCTTTCCAAAACTGCAGGCATCATTTTCATTAGAATAAGATGGGAAAGTTGCTGTACTTCTCCCAAAGCTATTGGACAGTATTCCTGGAAAATATTAACCTCGTTAGTTCCTGAAACATTCTTTTTAACATCAGGAATAACAAGAATCACCTTCCATTCTGCTGGAAAATCATATCTGGCAAGAATCGGTGCAGGTGATGCTTTGGAAACAGATGACGGTACAAATTCGGGTTTTTCATCAAGATGATGGCCTCCATCAATAATGAAACCACCATTATCAAAGGATGCTACACCTATGCCTGAAGTACCACCACGACCTACAATACTGGCAATATCTGGTGCATCAATTTCATGTTCTACAGAATCGGAAATCAGTTTACCCACAGCCAGAGATAGTTGGGTTCCGGAACCTAAACCAGAATGGGATGGGAAATTTTCATGGACAATGAAATTTAATCCTTTATCAATCCCCAAGTGTTCCATCATTTTAATGGCTGAAGTTGATATTTTATCCTCATAATCCCCAATACTATCCTTAGAAAGATTTTTAGGATTATTGAATTCTACCTGAACTCCAGTACCTTTCTCTTTCATTTCCAGAACTAAAGAAGGTTTATTGAGGGTGAGTCCTACTCCACCATCTATACGACCTAATGATCCGTTAAGGTCAAGCAAGGAGATATGGAGACGTGAAGGAGTTTCAATTATCAATTCCACAACCAGTTATGATTTTTTCTTCATGGGTTTGGAGAATTTTTTCTCCACCTGTTCCCGGTACAGAGTATTCATGGAACAGAAAGGTATTATACGCCCGTCAGGTACAGCATAATGAATTAAACATTTCTTAACCCTGTCCCGGTCAAAGTTCCAGGGATCCATGAAGTGCATACAAGAAATGAGTAATGTTTTGTGGTGGAAATCTCCCAGAGCACTGTAAGATCTTTCTTTAAAAACATTGGTTAATATTTCTGTTAAGTCAAGGGAATCAGGCTTATTATTCCGGTCAATGGTTTTAGGAAGTTCCAGGGTAGCCCGACTTATAACTTTGGCCTTACCCACCAGTCCTCCATCCCTAATATCATCACTGCTGCGGGAAAGAAGGTCGAAGAAACGATCCACATCCAAAAACTTAGTTATGGGAATAATTTCATCATTATCAATGAATATATAAGTGGCTGTTCCGCAGTGCGGGTGGCAGGTAAATGCAACCTGATTTTCACCTTCAATGGCCTCCACAAAATCAGTGATGGGTATAATTGAGGAAGCTGGATAAAAATCATCAGTACCAATCTTTCCTTCAGTCTGTTTGTCCACCAATCCCTGGAATAATGGAATGGTTATTCTCTGTTTTTCCACTTCATCGGCTGGTGTTCGACCGGCAAATGATATGGGCTGGAAGTTAACTCCTCGGATTATGTCAAGATTCTCAATGGCAAATCTAATGATATCACCAACCTGGTCATCATTAATTCCTTTAACCAGGGTTGGTACCAGTACAATTCCCAGATCAGCTTTGCGGCAGTTTTCAATGGCTTCCAGTTTAATGGGTAGTAGGTTGCGACCCCGGGACTTTATGTATGGTTCTTCCGTGACTCCATCAAACTGGAGATAAACTGTATTTAAAGTAGCATCTTTAAGTTTCTGAGCTAGTTCAGGATCCTTAGCCAATTTGATTCCATTAGTAGCTATTTGAGTGTGGCTGAATCCCTCCTCACGGGCAAGCTTTACCAGTTCCACAAGATCCTTTCGTACAGTGGGTTCACCACCAGCATACTGGATAGCGGGTGTGGGTACTGGCTGGTTTGCGCGGAGATTTCGCAACATCTCACGTATTTCCTCATAACTGGGCTCATATAAATAATTAGATACTGCTGCATTGGCAAAACAAATAGGACAACGAAGATTACAACGATTAGTAACATCAATAAGGCCTAATACAGTCTGACTTTCATGTTCCGGGCAGAGACCACAATTTAGAGGACATTCCCCCTCAACACTGGTCCTGGGGTTTTCAATGCCATCTCCTTCGTAATCGTAATCAGCAGCGTATAAGTATGCATCTCGATTCTGCCAGTAAGTGTTTTCGAACTCGCCGTGCTCTGGACACGTCTTTTTTATCATTATCTTTTCTTGGTCTTCGAAGACTTCTGCGTCCACCACTCGCAGACATTCCGGACACAGGCTTTTTGTTTTCTTTATGACCATCATCTCACCTATTTTATGTGTTGAAAATTTAGCTGTAACTCAATATAATGATTATATATACTTGAGCGATCAATCAGCTTTATAGTATTTATGTTTGAGTACATAACTATCATCCTGTTTTAATCGGAGGTAAACTATGGACCCTAGTGTTTTCAGTGTTTTGATTTTATCCGCTTATGCTATATACTTTATGTTACCCGCTTACCTAGCAAATGCCAGCGCACTTACCTTTGGGGGAGGAACCCCTCTAGACATGGGCCGATCCCTTAAAGACGGTTTCAGATTACTTGGAGATGGTGTAACCTGGAAAGGAACCATTATCGGAATATTAATTGGTGCCGTGATTGGGTTGATTCAGGGAACTTTTACTGGTGACCTGATAAATAATCTTTTAATGGTAGGAGACCCTGCAATCGGCCTGATGGTCCAAGGAACTATAACAACAAATACCTTAAATGGCATATTACTAGGTCTGGCACTGGGTGGTGGTGCTATTATTGGAGACGCATGCGGTAGTTTTATCAAGAGAAGATTTAAAGTTAAAAGAGGGCGGCCATTGCCCATTGTAGATCAGTTAGACTTTGTAGTGGGCGCTCTGGTATTATCGTCTCTAATTGTAGTCATTCCTTTCTATTTGATTATCGTTATACTAATCATAACTTTGTTCCTGCATCTGGGAGCCAATACCATTGCTTATTTACTGGGTATGAAAAATGTGTGGTACTGATTGCTGTCTTGATAAATATTCGTGTTTATAAGAGTTTATCATGAAAGTGATATCAGATTTACTTATTTACACACCCCCCATCCCCTATCCTTTTTTCTTCTTTTGATGATCATGCCTTTGACGTTCTTTTGTTAAGAATCATTTAATTTAACGCCTGAATCACATTAGAACTGGCACTGAAGAGTTGGTAAGTATTTATAGTAGCTTCCAGTTGGTTGTTCCATTCAGGCATCTCATATACAAAAACTGGGTATCCTGCATTGGTTATTGGTCTATCCACTTGGTTTATGGAACTACTTTGAGCACGTTTAGTGGATGAACCAGGGTAGTAATTGAATTGGGGGAGTAACTGGTGGACTGCGTCGGCCAGGGTCACTGATTTATAGTCATGAGTAGGAGTGGCTATGTAATATCCCTCACCATAACCCTGTTCATGGTCGTGGGCAATGATCACTAACTGATAATCGGTTGTTTTAATATCTGGAATTACATACTCGGCAACCAGGGCCTGGCCATTTGCTCGGCCAACATTAAAGTCCTTTGGTTGATAAGTGACTGTCACATGGTAATCCACTACTTCCACTTTGTTAAATAGTGCAAATAGTTTCACAACTTGGGGGACCAGATTTGTGGCCAGATCTTCCCTGGGATGCATGCCAGTTACCACAGCTATCTTTGCATTGGGAGTCCCATAATGAGAATAAACATCCTTGGTGACGTATCCCAGCTGGTTTGAGCCTAAACTAGTGTGCTGACTGAAATTGGCAAAAAGGTATACCGCACCAATTACCAGTATTAATATTAGGATTAGTGAACTTGTTTTCATAGGGATAACCTTTTATATGATTGAACATAGGGTGTTTAGCTAATCTGCTGTTTTATTTTATATTCCATAATCCGGACTTATTCCTTTTTTCTCATGAATTTTTCCATGAGAAGGGCGGTTCCAACTGCAGGTGCCACCACACATTCTTCTCTGGTCAGAATTTCATCCATGGTTTTAACCTCTAAACCCAGGATTTCTGCTGCTTTAGATCCGATGATATTCATTCCCAAACCAGTGGCCACAACTAAATTTAAATTTTCCCTATCTGTAACCTCTTTAAGTGCTTCTGCAACTTTTTCAACCTGTATTCTGTAAATATGCCTGGCAATTTCCAGGACATCATCCTCACTTAATAAATCCAGATCTCCACACACTACCCTTGATAATCGTAAAAGACAGTTCTCCCTGGATCGATCGCCACCATCCGGTGTTTGGGAAGTGTAATCAGCAGGGGCAATATTCCCTAGAGCCATGTGGACATCTGCTGATACTGCAAATAGTTCCGATGCCACCCGCACCCATTCATTTTTCAGAGGGACTTTATCCACAATGGTGGCCACATTGGTGCGTAGGGTTCCAGTGTATACCAGTTCACCAGTAATCAGCCTTTCCAGATCTGATCTTCCCCTGGCACATTCCTTTCCATTTTTTATGGGAATTATATCAGTAGTGGTGCTCCCAGTGTCTATTAAAACACAATCTGGAGACATGTAAGCTGCAAGAGGTGCTGTTGCAATCCAGTTAGCTGCAGCCAGATCCAGGGGGCTATTTTTCACTTCTCTATAATTTTTCATACCATTTAACCCGACGAATCCAACTGGAATGTCAAATGATTTCTTTACTATGCTGGTGATATCCATAACTCCTTCAGTTTTGTTCTGGTAGCTGTCTGCTAGTTCTGCTGTCATAGAAACACCAACGGCAACTATTTCATCAAGGTCTGACCCCAATAAGTCAATGAGAGCAGAGCCCAGTTCGTGCTTTTTGTTCCACATGGGAAGGTAACGATAATCACTTCTTATGTTAATTATTTTTCCTTCAATATCAAATTCCACCACTGCCAGATCTGTGTTTGCACCTCCAATATCAAAACCAGCAATTTTCAACTTATCACCTTTAACTGCAGATTCTCATTCTTATGAAATTCGATCTCTCCCTCCAGTTTTACTTCCTGGGGAAGATAGCCATTAACTGACGCCACTATGGCTTCTCCTAAATTAAAGTTTAGCATTTGTCTCAGTGCAACGTAGGGTGTGGTAATGCGGGAGTTAATCTCTACCAGATAAACTTCATCACCCAGAATCATATCCACACCCACATATCCTTTCAATCCATTTAAGGATTCTACTGCCTTTTTTGCTATATCTTTCGCTTTTTTCTCTTTAGTGTGGTTGAATGGCACTTTTCCACCATTATAACCTATAATTCCGTCTTTTTGAATGTTATTCTGTTTATTCAAACTTAAGGGTATGGCTTTTTTTCCATTGGTGAGTAAACTTACACTAACACTATCTCCATTCACCCAATCCTGGAGTAGGAAATAGGGGAGTTTAGTTGCATTTTTAACCTGCTCAGCCGCTTTTATAAATGATTCTGGTGAGTCAACTACTTGTACTGCTGAGCATGAAACTCCGTCAGCTGGTTTTACCACGTGTTTGGATGAAATTGTATTAGCGTAGTTATCAATCTCATCCCATAATACTTTAATAGTGGGAATGACTGGGACTTTACTTTTCAGCGCTTGATAGGTTAAATATTTATCTGAACAGGTGCAAACAGCATCAGATGAAGAACCCAGAACCTGAACACCATTTTTTTCAATTAACCGGGTTAATTTGAATAAGATAAAATCTTCTTCAGGGGCTATTGGTAAACAAAAGTCATAAAAAGAAATATTATTATCAATCCACTCTTCTAGATCCTTTTTTAATACGATAGGATGGCAACTACTAATTTTTGGAGAAACAGAATTTTTGGAGATTAAAAAACTGGTATTTAGATCTTTTAAATCACTTGTGATACCCTCAAGCATGGCCTGACCCTCTGCAGTTAAAGCGGGATCTTTAACTCCCAGTGAAGTAGCATACTCAAATACCAGGATATTCACCGCCGGCCAACTCCCTTAAAAGTCACACCACCCTTCTGGAATGTTTCCCGGTCAAGTACAGGTCGGGTGCATACAATTAAACCATTTTTGATCATGGATGGTTCGATATTCAAGTATAAGTCATGATCCGTTACCAGTACCACACAATCACTGATAAGAGCTCTTTTAAGGTCTACAATTTCAGCTCCCCATGAATTAATGATATCCGGGGACACGTAAGGATCATTAACCACAACATTTGCCCCTTTTTTAATAAAATTTTTGATTAAAGGCTTGGCAGGTGTTTCTCTGGCATCAGCAACATTGCCTTTATAAGCAACTCCTAGAATCCCAATTTCAGATCCTTCAATGGTCTTTCCCATATCTTCTAATGCAGATTGAACTATTTTTGAAACTTCCCCTGGCATTGCCTCGTTAACTTCCCTTGAAGTTCTTATGAGAGGAGTGTCCACTCCATTTTCCAAGGCAGTTTCCACAATAAAATAGGGATCTATTGAAAGGCAGTGCCCTCCAACACCAGGCCCCGGAGTGTGAATGTTAACCCTTGGATGGTGATTGGCAGCTTGAATTGCTTCTATGGCATCAACATCCAGAGCACTGCACACTAAAGCCAGTTCATTGGCCAGGGCAATATTAGTGTCCCTATAAGTGTTTTCCATTAATTTAACCATCTCTGCTGTCACCAAATTCTGGACCATGATGATCTCACCATCAGTGATTCTTCCATAGAGTGAAGAGGCCATTTTTGTACTTTCAGAGTCTATTCCCCCTATTACCCTTGCATTGTGGGTCATTTCATGTAATGTATTATTGGGAAGGGCTCTTTCGGGAGTATAGGCAACTTTAAAGTCTTGACCGGCTTTAAGGCCGCTTTCTTCCAGTAAAGGAATTACCAGATTTTGGCAAGTGCCTGGTGGTACAGTACTTTCAATAATAACCAGATCACCTTTCTTTAAATTTTCAGATATGGATCTGCAAGCTGATATAACCGCAGAAAGATCTGATTTTTTGTTTCTATCCACTGGGGTGGGCACAATGACCATGATTATCTGCGAATTTGCCACAGCTTCCTTTGAATCAGTGGTTGCAGATAGAAGATCTTTTTCAACGGTTTTTTTAACAATTTCATCCAGACCAGGTTCCATTATGGGAGAATGACCCGAGTTGATAATGTCCACATTTTTATTGTTTATATCAACTCCACGCACTCTAAGGCCGCTTTCAGCCAGCAACGCAGCTGTTGGCAACCCCATGTGACCTAGACCAAATATTGCTATGGATGAATTTTCGTTAATCATTGATCTATCCCCTAAACTTGTAGTTTTAGATTTTATGTACTGTACTGCTTAAATTAGATTATTTAGATTTGAAAAAGATTTGACCAGTTCAAATATGAAATCAAAATCATAATACATCTTTTTTAATTTCTTTTTTGCATTAGAGTTTAATTAATTTTGAGGTTAACCATTTTTTGGTTTTTTATTAATTGGATTGTTGTGAACAATAAATGACAAGCATATCGATCAGGGGGATTAGTAGGTAACAAGTATGGATTTACCGTTTAATGGTAGTTCTGGATTGGGATAACAAGGTCTTTCACCATAGAAAACTAAATTGATCTTATATCCTGGATTTTTATTCTCAAATTCAGCCACAGAAATACTTTCATCAACAATCAACAATTTCTTTAAATGGTTAGTAGCTATCTCCTCTGGGGGTTTTATTTCCAGCTTACCCTGATGGTATGAATTCAGGATTGTATCAAGTATCTTTTCTGATGCAGTTCCATCACCATATGGATTCGGTGCTTCCCTCATCCTTCGATGAGTGGCATCATCATTTAATATTTGAGACACATTTTCGGTTATCTTTTCCGTGCTGGCACCCACCAAAATGTTTCCACCAGCATGAACAGTTTCTGGCCTTTCAGTATTGTATCTGAGGGTTAAACAGGGGACATCAAGGGTAATTGCTTCTTCCTGAATTCCTCCAGAATCAGTAATCATAAGCTTTGAATGAGATTGGAGTATCAAGAAGTCCAGATAACCAACAGGTTTAATCATTTTAATATGTGGTGCTTTTTCAAGTTTAGCATACATCCCGAAATCTTTAAGAGTTTTAACTGTACGGGGATGAACAGGGAATACAATATTAACATCTTCAATTTTTAAAAGGGCTTCAATAATGTTCTCAAGTCTTTCCCTATCATCCACATTCTCAGCACGGTGTAGAGTTAGGGATAGGATATCTCCTTCCAGTTCTAGTTGGGACATTATATTAGAGCTTTTTCTGGCGATTTTTAGGTTTCGGTAACATGCATCCACTACTGTGTTCCCAGTTATGAAAACATTCTCTGGAGATAATCCTTCGAAAAGCAGGTTAACAGCTGTTTGCTCAGTGGGTACAAAAAAAAGGTTGGTGCATACATCGGCTACCATCCTGTTGATTTCTTCAGGCATGGTCTTATCATATGAACGAAGTCCAGCCTCCACATGCCCCACAGCAATGTGCAGTTTAGATGCAGCCAGGGCCCCGGCTAAGACTGCATTGGTATCTCCCTGTACCAGCACAATATCCGGTTTTTCAGAAATTAAAACTTCTTCTATGCCTTTTAACATAGTGGCTGTCTGTTTTCCATGGGAATCTGACCCTACCCCTATGTTATAGTCTGGTTCTTTTAGTTCAAGGTCTAGGAAAAACTGCTGGGACATTTCATGGTCATAATGCTGTCCCGTGTGTACTAAAATATAATCTATTCCCCTTTTATCCACTTCATCAATTAATGGGGACATTTTAATAATTTCAGGTCTGGTACCTATTATAAACGCTATTTTCATCGATCTACCACATCCATTGGAAATGAGTAAATTTTTTTTGGAAAATCCATATAAAAACAACTTTAGTGCAAATATTTTATCGTATCTAATATAAATGAGATATCCTTTTTATAAGAATATTAGCACCGGCTCACATGAAGTTGCAACAATAATTCTTAACCTGCTAGTTTTTAATAATAGGTTGAGTTTGTGTGTAAAAAGGTAAAATAATTTGCAACCCATTAATTAGTTTAATAATAAAACTTGGAATAATTCTTAATTTAGAATAATGCCACTAAACTGAAGTATTATCCGGATAGGTAGTTACAAACTATTAGTTGCCTTAGAGCAGTTATATAATTATATTGGTGTTCTGTAAAGTAGCTGAGAACATTACAACTTTATCAGCCGTTTTGGCTTGTTGCCATCATCCCAGTACCACCACAAGCTGGACAAACACCACTGCCCTCACATACCATACATTGAAAACCGTCTGAATCTACACCGCTCCCATCACAACCCCAACAAACACCACTTCCACCACACTCGGTGCATGTTTTTTGATTGGATGATGTATCTGTATTCGCAGAATCAGAGCTTGTATCAGTGTCGTCAGTATTTGGTTGGGAGTTATCATTTGATTGAACATTTGACGATGTATCATCACTTTCACCACCAATGCAACCGGATACTGATAAAAGAAGCACTATCATACCTATGATCAGCGTATAAACACTTTTCTGCATATCAAAACACTCCGTGAATTTTTCAAATTATTCTATGGTTAATTATCTTTTGCTTAATCAACTATAATTTTTCCTATTCGGGATATCTTCATTACTGTTCACAAGAACCAACATGTCCAGAATAAGTAGATAATAGTCCAAAAAAGATTGAACACTTCCGATATACCTTAACTTTAAAAACACCCTATTAATAAGGTTTATAAATATGAAACTATCTTTGTTGTGGAATAGAAGTGTCTGAAAGATTCTATGAATTATGGGAAGACCTCTTTCTTTGGGCCTTATAATCATCCATTATCTTTAAAAGTTTGTTTCTATCTTCTTTTTTCTTTTTTTCTTCCTGATTCTTGGTCCATTTATCGATTTCCCGGTTAAGTTCCTTGTTCATTATAACTGCAAAGTCATCGGCCATTTTTAAATCAATTTTATCTGCTTCCAGTAAGGGAATCATATTTTTTTCAAATGCCTCTTTCGCCTGATGTGACATTTTATCTGTGGTTATGACCGCTTTAACACCTAATTCTATCAGTAATGATGCTGTATGTGAGCCTCCACCCTTAGAACTTTGTAAAAGTACCACATCACCACCTTTTATGTTTTTGGAACTAGCGACTTCCCTAATTCCGTCCCTGGAAAATGAATATATGATTTTAACTGGTGAAGCCTCCCTTGATAGTTCCATTGCCCTGATACGTTTGATCGATTCGAGTTGATCCTCTAAATCTCGTCTTAAGGCTTTTTCATGATTATATTTCTCTTGAATTCCTTTAATAATCGCATTTTTTTTGGTTATCTCCTTTTGCTGTAGGATGTTTTGGGAGTACTGATACTGTAATCTTTGGATTCTATTTTCCAATTGGAATATTTCATCTTGATATTGGCCAATATCATCTTCCAGTATGCTATTCCTATTTTGCAAATTTCTGATCTGTTTTTCCTGAGATTTCAGTCTGTTCTGCAATTTTGAAATTTCAGGAGAGGTTTCTGATGTATGACCCTCTTTTAAAGTATCCTGAAACTTTTTATCTTCCCCATAATCTTTTATACGATTTTTTACCCCATTTAAAGATGTTTTAGATGAATTATCATTATGATGAGATTTTGCAGCTGGATGAATCGGAGGATTCATTTTTTCCAATAGGATATTTATAGCCTTAGTAATGGGAATTTCGTTAATTACCATGATTTTAACATCATCCGCCATTTTGGAGGATAATTCAAGACTCTGGGTTCTTCTTTCGATTTGTTCCAATTTTTTCTGATATTTTTTATACGCCTGGATGGCAGCTGCCAGAGCATCTCTTTCGTGGGCGTTTTGAGGTATTAGATTATTATTGAATCGGGATCTGCGTATTGGGAGACGTTGATCTTGAGGACAAAGATAATCATCAACCAACTCGTTTTTAACACTTACGGCCAGATCCCGGTATGGAGAGAATATTCTTGAATTAAGGGATGATGCCATCTTTTTTACCATCTTAGGCGGATTGTGAACATCAGTGGCCACTATGACAGTTTTTCCATAATTAATGATGTGTCTGGTTATATCTGCCCTGGATGCTTCCTTAAAACTGTTTACATCGAGAATTTCCCCTGAAAGATTGAGAATTGCCAGACCAACCGTCATTCCAGGGTCAAGACCCACAATAATGCCTCTCTGGGTTTTAAGTGATGGGTTTTGACCATGTGGATCCAAAAATAGTTTTTCTTTAAAATTACGGTGGTAACGGTGAACCAGACTATTTCCTCCTTTTGGATTAACCGTACTTTATTCTCGTTTATTCTTTGTTTCTGTTAGTATTTATTGTTTTCTCATACACTTCACCAGATATGATGAGAATGTAAAATTAGATGGTTAAAAATGCCATTTATCAGTACAGGAATTATTCTAATCCTTTTTCAAAGACTTTATCATTTCGGCTGTGGTAGCAGCCATCATTTGATGGTTAAGGCATTCTTCACTTAATGTTTGTAAAAATTTAAATCGAGCATATTTATCTTCATTAAATTGAACATCTTTATAAGAGATATCCATCAATATGAGACTTTCAGGTGGCATAGGTGTGATTGACGCGGTGTATTGGGGGTTCAAGAATCTTTCAACATCTTCCACGTTTAGTTCAGCTTTTCCCACACTAATTAAAACTGCCACCATCTTCCGAACCATATTCCACAGGAAACTCTCACCAACCACATCCACCAGATAGATCTGGTTCTGGAACTTAACTGTCACACTATCCACCTTCCTTATGGGATTACGTTCAGTTTTCTTGGAAAAATTAATGAAATTATGGGTTCCTTCCATTAAATGGGCTGCTTCCTGCATTTTCCCTGTTTCCAATGTTTCTTTAACATTGCATAAAACATAACGATAGTGTCTTTTATGTGCATATCTGGTTTTAAACCCAATTGGTACCTGTGCAGAGCCTAAAATCCTTATGTCTGGCGGTAGAACGTTATTTATCTGGTTTATTATTGGCATTTTTCTGGTGCGGAAAGATACCACATTCCCCAGAGCATGAACTCCCCGATCAGTTCGTCCGGCAAGGGAATAATTGGATTGTCCAAGGTTTTCAATCACCCCCACATCTTCAAGGGCACCTAAAAGTTCACCTTCAACTGTCCGCAGGCGGGGTTGTCTTTGAAAACCGTGAAAATCTGTTCCCATGTAGGCCAGCTTTAAAGCTACTCTTATCATAACTCGATTCCTGTTTATTCAAATTAAAAGCTTATTAATTGTGAGTTAAATGGTAAATGATATTATATTCATCCTTCACTATATTTTATTATTGTAACTTTATTTGGAAATAGAATAAAATAATAGGGTTAGGGATTTAAGCTTACTATGAAATTAGATGATTATAACGTAGATAATATTTAGAGGCAATAAAATGTTTATAATTCCTGCAGTTGACATTAAAAACGGTAAATGCGTGCAATTGGTACAGGGTAAACCAGGTACTGAGCAGATTGTTCTTGAAAATCCGGTTAAAGCTGCTCTTGAATGGGAAAAAAGAGGAAGCAGCATTTTGCATGTGATTGATCTTGGTGGGGCCCTGGAAGAAGGCGGCAATCTACCTGTGGTAGAGGAAATTATCAGCGAAGTTTCAATACCCGTCCAGATGGGTGGGGGTATCCGGACCATGGATGATGCCACCTATTTACTGGATATGGGTGTTGATAGAATTATTTTAGGAACTCTGGCTATTGAAAATCCAGATAATGTGCAGGAACTCTCCAGTGAATTTGGAAGCGAAAGGATTATTGTGGCCCTGGACAGTAAAGACTCCCAGGTAGTGGTCAGGGGATGGACTGAAAAAACAGACCAGAAAGCTCCCATGCTGGGTAAAATCATGGAGAAACAGGGGGCTGGAAGTATATTATTTACCAATGTTGATCATGAAGGCCTGCTAGGTGGATTCAAAGTTGAACCTCTCCAGGAATTGTTAGAAGCAGTAGATATACCAGTAATTTATTCAGGTGGTGTGAGTACCCTGGAAGATGTGTCTGTTCTCAGTGAAACTGATGCTTATGGAGTAGTAATTGGATCTGCACTTTATAAAGGCACCATAAATTTTGAAGATGCATTGCGTTACGAGGATAAGTAGTAATCAATATAAGTGGCTTTTTTTTATTTTTCCAGACGTCATATTATTTCTTTATTTTAGTCCTAGAAGGTGAATGCTTTTTGGATTATTGTTTTTTCAGCTATATCCACCACTTTACGTATTTTAAGGATCTGATCCGGGTTGGTGGATATGGAACTGATACCTTTCCCCACCAGCCAGCGCACAATAGCCGGGTCTGAGCCAGCATGGCCACAGATGCAGCTTTCAACACCTTGCTGGTTGCACTTTTCTATCACCCCTTCCATCATCATCAAAACTGCGGGATGAGTTAGATTAAAGAGTTTGGCTACTTTAACCCCTCTCCGGTCCACTGCCAGTGATGACATTGCCATATCACTCATTCCTAGGGTTACAAAATCAACACCTTCAGCAATGAAGTCATCAAGGGTGAAAACCACAGATGGAGTTTCAATAGAGGCCCCTACTGGTAGGTCACGGTGTGGTCTGATTCCCACCTGGCGCATGATGTTTTTGGCTTCTATGTATTCAGAGATATCCCTTACTAATGGTATTTTAACTCCCAAATTATCATATCCATCATCCAGGAGTTGGGATACGGCTTCAAACTCTGCTTTCAATACTTCAGGATTATGAAGATCTTTATGAATACCTCTGAGGCCAATTAAGGGGTTACCTTCATCTGGTTCTATGTTTCCACCATCTAAACGTTTCAGTTCATCGGTAGGTATGTCAAATGTGCGGAACCATACAGGTTTAGGGTGGAATGCATCGGCTATGATTTTTACTGATTCTGTAATAACTCTACTAAGTTTTCCCTCTTCCAGGAGGGTTTTCGGATGTTTTCCTGTGCGAATTATGCTGTTTTCGATTCGGATGGATCCCACACCATCAGCCAATGGTGCCACCTTCCATGCAATTTCAGGGACATTCAGGTTGACCTTGATTCTGGTGGCTGGATAGTATACCCCCGAACTGACATGTTTATCCTCACGTTCCATGAAACCCTGATAAATATTTCCTGTTTTTCCGTCAACAGTTACGATTGTTCCTTCTTTAAGTTTTTCTGTTCCGTTACCCGTTCCAACAACACAGGGCACCTTCATTTCTCTAAGTACAATGGCCACATGGCTGGTGAGACCACCATAATCTGTCACCACTCCCCCCGCCCGGTGCAGATAAGATATCATGTCACGTGAAGCTGTGGACACAACAACAATCTCCCCTCCTTTAAGATTGAGGAGATCCTCATCATTTTTTATCTTCTTAACATGGCCTACTCCCACATAAGAACCCGTGCCAATTCCCCTAACAATAATCATATGCCTACATTTTTGTAATTTATTTAAGAAATAATGTTGTGAGCTTAGGGAGTTATTTTCAAGTTAAAAAAAAATCGGATGTGAAAATAAGATATCTGGAAAGAATTAGTGTGCGAATCTTTCCAGTAATGAAACTAATTTATCCACTGTTGGTTTTAATGGACCTGCTTTGTTACCTAACTTTCGAAGGGCGTTTACATCACTATTTTTAAGCCCTCCAACAAGTATAATGGCTACCACATAAACAATTACAGCCAATATCAAGACCAGTGCAAAAATAACATAGTTCAAAAAGAAAGCAATATAATTGCTAAAAGGTATGGAAATATTGAGAGGTAGAGAAGTAAGTAAGAGGTTTTGCGGTATTAGTAAAAGCACTACCCCCATTATTCCAGTTGCCAATACTATTTTACCCAAATCCATAACTTGTAATTTTACATCAGCTAACTTAAGAGTTTTCCAAACAATAAATGTCATTATCAGGAAAGCGGTTAGAGTTAGTGCCATTGCTGCACCGTTAATTCCATAAATAGGGATCAAATAAATGCTCATCGCCACATCTAAAATTACTCCAAAGACTAAAACCGTCATTGGAAGGTAAGGTTTACCTAATCCCTGGGCAATGCTTGATGAAACTGTATAAATGGTGAAAAATAGCATTCCCACTGCTAGTATCTGTAGTGCTGTCGCCCCATTCATGAAAGCTGGATTAACATATAATAATCTCATGATCGGAGTGGCTAAAAGCATCGTTCCGACACACATGGGGACAACAACCAGGGCAACATAACGATATGATTGATTCACATAGTTTTCAAGTACATTTCTATTATTCAAACCCATTGCCTCTGCTGTTGCAGGTAGTACGGCAGTTGCAACGGACATAGAAATTATAAGGGGCAAACGTGCTATGGGAGTGGCTGCACCGAAGAATCCAAGTTGCTCGCTAGGCATGTAATATAATACCGCATAATTCCCAATTAAATCAAATAATAAAATCTCAGCAAGCCCAGTTATGAGAACTGGGAATGCAAAAACAAGAAGAGTTTTGGCTAAGGCCAGTTCCTCTTTGGTTGTAACTGTCAACTTCACATTCTTAAGACTTTTACCAAGTCCTCTTCGATATAAATAGTATCCTGCGAGAAGTGAAGCAATAAAACCTATGGAAGTTCCTATTACTGCCCCAGCAACATAAAACCCCACTAAAATGAGGATTACTGCGCTGGAGATCATGAATATTTGTTCAAAGGCTTTAGTGATGACAATATTTCCCATCTGGAAAACACCCTGAAAAGCACCTCTAAAAACACCCACCACCACACTAAAAGGAGTTATTAAAGCCACGAGCTTTAAAGGAAGAAGAGCTTCAGGTTTATGAAAAAAACCTAAAGCTAACGGTTCTGCCAAGAGAAATATTGCTAAACTCATAAGTAATCCAAGAACAATTACGATTTTCATTGATGTGTGAATTACTTGTTTCACCATCTCTTCTTCATTCTTAGCCGAATATTCAGACACATGCTTTGCAATAGCTGGTGGCATACCTCCAGATGCTATTTGGATCAATATACCTTGCGTAGGAAGTGCAGCATTGAGTATACCAAAGCCAGCTGGACCTAAAAGAATAGCGGTGACAATACGATAGAACGCACCCCCAATACGAAATATAAAATACCCAATCAACATGATTAGGCTTCCTCTGGCGATTTTTGAACTCATGATAATTACCAATTGTGTAAGTTTTTAAGTGAAAGTCTGTTGACTTGTTTTTTCTTTAACTTCAAGAAAATTTAATATGTTCTAAGGATTCAATTCACTAATTCCTTATTTATAAAATTAATGTTATTAAACCCCACCATGGGATTGTACCATACTCCCATGAAAATGTTAACCTTTTTAATTAAAACCAGCTAAGATGCTTTTTTGGAATTCATAGCAAATAGTTTTTATCTTGATAAAAACATCTATAAATGATACCTCATATTGAACATACTATTGATTAACCAAATTTACCATCCAATATCATATTTTACGAGAGGTGTGACTATCATAACTATAATGGCAACTGGAACATTCGACCTAATACATCCAGGTCATGGATATTACCTTGAAGAATCAAAAAAGCTTGGAGGAGATGATGCCCGCCTGGTGGTGGTGGTGGCCCGTGAGTCCACAGTGCGTGCCAGGAAAAGGGTGCCCATAGTCCCAGAGAAGCAGCGACTGAAAGTGGTTCAGATGCTCAAAGTTGTGGATGAAGCAATTCTGGGAAGTGAAACCGACATGTTCAGCACTGTCAGCAAGATTAACCCCGATATTATTACCATAGGCCCTGATCAAGACTTCGACTTAGATTGGTTACGAAAGGAACTTGAAGAAAGAGGCCTTAATGCAGAAGTGGTTAAGATCAATGGTTACCATGAATCTTCCCTGGATAGTTCCTGCAAAATCATTAAAAAGATAAAAGAAGCTGATTTTCCCCCAGGTAGCTTTAAACACTGTTAATTTATTGTAATTTCCTTTTTTATTATTAATTTTTATTT
>JAHKLP010000044.1 GCA_020855015.1 Methanobacterium sp. | reverse complement strand
TGCATGAAAGTTAGAGGGACAAATTCAGTGAATCCACCAGTCTCTTTTTGTATGTTACGTAATATTTCCAGGTGCTCCACCCGATGTTCTTCAGTTTCCACATGGCCATACATCATGGTGCAGGTGGTGGGCACACCAGTCTGGTGGGCGGTTTTTATTACCTCAACCCACTCTGCTGTGTTGAGCTTTCCTGGACAGATAACCTTACGAACATCATCATTTAAGATTTCAGCAGCAGTTCCAGGCATGGAACCTAGTCCTGCATCTTTTAACATCTTCAAAGTTTCCTTCAAAGTCAATTCAGACTGCGCTGCCCCATAGTAAATCTCCATTGGGGAGAAGGCATGTATATGAATGTCAGGAATTTCTTCCTTAACAGCTCTCAGTATCTTTTCATAAAAATAAGCATCAACATCCGGGTGTAGACCTCCCTGTATGCAGACTTCGATTGCACCATCATCCCAGGCTGTTTTTGCCCTTTGAACTATATCATCAACATCCAAGAAGTATGCACCTTCCTGTCCAGGGTCTTTGCGGAAGGCACAAAAACCACATGTTCCAGTACATATGTCGGTGTAGTTGATGTTCCAATTCTGAATATAGGTAACTTCATCACCAGCCAATTCCTGCCTTTGTAAATCCGCTGCCCTGATTAAAGCCTGATATTCATTCCCTGTAGTTTTAATAAGTTCTAGTGCTTCATCATAGGAAATAACTTCTTTTAATGACTTGTTTAGTATCTCTTCTATGGTGGGTTCGATGTCCAGAGTCTTATACATGGGAATTCCTATTGGACTATGTAACCTTTAAAGTTTTGGTAGGTTGATGATCACACTTGGCATGTGTGCATGGTAATTACCATGGCTAATCATGTCATGAAAACCGATATCTTTAAATATTATAGAGTCCTAGCTAAATTAGGAGGTGAAAATATGGCTGAATTACCAATTGCTCCAGTTGGAAGGATCATAAAAAATGCTGGTGCTCAAAGGATAAGCGATGATGCAAAGGAAGCTTTAGCTAAAGCTCTGGAAGAAAATGGCGAAGAGCTAGCCAAAAAAGCCGTAGAACTTGCAAAACACGCTGGAAGAAAGACCGTCAAAGCCGAAGACATCGAAATGGCCGTCAAATCAGCATAAATTATTTTATTTCTTCTTTTTCTTATTTTTTAGGATGATGTTCTCTTTTTACCCACCCATAATTAGGTGTGATCTCGTATAGACTCATTGTATATAATGATTCTAAATACCCTTTATACATCCCACTATTTTAATAAGATAAATGATATTTTGAGGGTGAATATTTGAACAAAAAGTCTGACCGTTTTTATATAACGAAATACTCTTTCTATTTAACGAAATAATTAATATCGAAAAAATTATAAATTTATTATAATCAAATAAAGGTGGAGGTAGAATAATTATGAGCACTATGGATAATTTAAAAGAAGCATTTGCAGGTGAATCTCAGGCTAACCGTAAATATCTGGCTTTTGCTAGGAAAGCTGATGAGGAAGGATATAAACAGGTGGCTAAACTCTTCCGAGCCGCTGCTGAGGCTGAAACGGTCCACGCCCACAATCATTTAATGGTGATGGATGGAATAGGTAGCACTGCTGATAATTTAAAGACCGCTATTTCCGGGGAGGAAGATGAGTTCGAGGCCATGTATCCGGAGTTTATTAAGGAAGCGAAAAGTGAAGGCAATGAAAAAGCGGTTTGGACTTTTGATGTGGCCAATCAGGTGGAAGAAATCCACGCAGAACTATACACCCAAGCCCTGAAAGCCTTGGGAAACAATGCAGAAGTGGATTACTTTGTATGCGGTCACTGTGGAAACACTGTAGAAAATGAAGCACCGGATGTCTGCCCTATCTGCGGAGCTCCCAAATCGGAATTCATGAAAATAGACTAAAAAGATTAATTATTTTTCTTTTTTTTTATTGGTTAAAATGAATTGAATTTTTACTTAGACTCACCATATTCCTCTTCAGGGAAGGTTATGCGGAAGCAAGTATCAGGACTTCTTTTTAATTCAAGTTCTCCACTGATCTGTTGGGTGAGGCTGGTGACCAGTTGCATACCCAGGCTTCCAGTATTGTATATATCCATATCTTCGGGGATTCCTATTCCAGTATCTCTGACCTGAAGAACGAAATCATTGTCAACCTTATGGAAATCAATTATTATTTCGCCTTCAGTATCGCCAGGGAAGCCGTGTTTCATACTGTTGGATAGTAATTCGTTAATTATGAGTCCAAGGGGTATGGAAGTGTTAATGTCCATCATGATTTCATCTACATTGACCTGTAGATCTACCCTTGCAGGATCTGGTACGTAAGTCTGGTATAGATCATTGGCCAGGGTGCGTATGTAATCTCCAAAATTAATCCTTTTAAGATCTGATGATCGGTAGAGGCGTTCGTGGATGATGGCCATGGAATGAGCTCTATTCTGGCTTTCTTTGAATATGCCCTTGGCTTCTTCATCTTTGATATAACGTGACTGAAGATTTAGTAGGCTGGAAATAACCATTAAATTGTTCTTAACTCGATGGTATATTTCTTTCATTAACATGTCCTTATCTTTAAGGGCCTGTTCCAGTTTAATCTGAGTTTCTTTAATTTCAGTTATATCCCTTGCTATTACCTGTACATTCTGAACTTTGTTTAGAGAACCGAAAAGTGGTTGTATGCTTATACTATACCAGAATTCATCCCCATGGAAATGTATTGGTAATTCTATTTCCAGACCTTCCCCTGTATTATAAACCTTTCTTATTAATTCCACTTGCTTATCACCACTGTCCGGGAAAAAATCTCTTAATGATCTGCCCAAAATTTCAGTGGGTTCCTTATTGAAACGTTTTGCTCCTACTTCATTAACCAAGAGGACAACACCATTATAATCCATTATTCCGATAAAGTCACTGGCTGATTCAATGATGGATCTGTATTTCTCCTCACTTTCACGTAAAGCATCTTCCATTCTTTTCTGTTGGGTTATATCACGACTATTACATACATATCCAATTATTTCTCCTTCTTTTCCTAGAAGGGGTGTTCCTAAAGTTTCTATCCATATATAACTTCCATCAGCATTTTTATAACGATACTGGGCGGATTTGGTGACACATGTACTAACAGCATTTTGCATCATTGATGATACATATTCAACATCATCAGGGTGTATGAAATCAAACATGGACTTTCCAATCATTTCCAGGGGTTCGTACCCTAAAACTGATTTAACTGATGGACTTACATAGATATAAGCACCTTCCACACTGGATTGAGAGACGATATCAGCCATGTTGGCAGTTAATAAACTCAGTTGTGCCTCACTTTTTGCTAATGCCTTTTCTGCCATCTTTTCATAAGTAATATCTCGGGCTATGGACGATGCTCCGATAATTTTACCATCAACATCCTTTATTGGAGAAATAACTAATGAAACGTCAATTGTCGTTCCCTGTTTAGTGACACGTTTTGTTTCGTAGTGACCAATGACATCTCCCCTACGAATTGTCTCTAAAATCTGTCTTAATTCATCAGAACCTGGTAGGAACAGAATAGACACTGATTTACCTAAAATTTCATCGGATTTGTATCCATAAACTTTTTCAGCCCCCGCATTCCAGCTTATTATATTGCCTTCCAAGTCTTTACCTATTATAGCTTCTTCTGAATGTTCAACTATGGCTGAAAGTATGGCTTGTGTCTTTTCTGCCTCTTTACGATTAGTGATATCTCGTAAAATTGAGGTGATGAATTGTTCATCATTAACTTCCCACATGGTTAAAGACATTTCAAAGGGAAATTCAGTTCCATCCTTTCTGATGCCAGTAAATTCAAATGTTTTTTCAAGATGGCTATTCTTAGAACTTTCTATGAATTGGGCAAACATTTTATCATGTTTTTCACTGTATCGGGGAGGCATGATTTTTTTTAAGGATTGTCCCATGATTTCATCCTTTGAATATCCAAAAATATTCAGGAAGCTTTTATTTACAAACACTACTTCTCCAGTTATATCAGTAGTAATAATCCCCTCAATAGCTGATTCAACAACAGTACGAAACTTGTCTTCACTGATTTGGAGGAGTATCCTTGATTTTTCAATCCTTTCACTCAGAAAAACCGTTATAATACTTACAGAAACAAATACCATTACCCTGAAAAAGTCCTCAATCCATGGAGCTGTTCTAATTGGATTTATCCAGTCAGATAAAAATAACATTCCTGCCAGGAAAAATGGAACCCATAAACCTTTCCTTTTCCACCATACTGCTGCAAGGACTATTGGAATATAAAAAAAATGAGTAACTATTATTCCTGTTTTTAAAACGAAATGAAAATAATAAAGAAGAACACATGCTAGGATTATCAATGTAAGAACCAGAAAAGTTTCATATTTTACTCTTGATTCATTCGATCCTAACTCCAAATCAACACCCCTATCATAAAGGTAAGATATCTTTTTATTTTTCTATTAAAAGAAGCATAAATATTTTTTTAAGGAATACTTTAGTGTTTCAAATGATATTAAAAGAAAAAATCTACGGATCGACCATATTAAGTAATTCTTCAGGACATTCAATCTCCTCAAAGGGAAGTAGATACTTCATATCTTTCTCAAATACAACCAGAGCCATTGGAGTTAGCGAAGAATATTCCATTTGACGATGTTTGTACTGTAAAACTTTAACTAATGGATAAAAAATCCTTTCATCAATCTTAAATGGTTTCCCAACTTTTATTTCCTGGTTCAACATTTGTTATTTTGATATCACCCAAATATCTACCAAAGGTGAACATCAACTCCTAATTTCATTAATCAACTTTCTAACTGGTTTTTTTGTGAGGGCTCTTAAAGCTTCAACCACAATACCTCCCAGTTTCAACTTTAATTCACCCTCCAGATCCCCGTCCAGAATTGTTCTATTAAAATCTGGTGTTATAACTGCATCTATACGCGTTAGGGCATTTAGAGGGTAGGTAAATGACCAAATATAACCTGTAAAGAGAGCTGTGTCTGCTGGACTTTCCAGTCCCATAGTCACGTTGAGTGAAAGCTTTTCCAGGGTGAATGATCGATAAATAGTCATTATTAAACGGCGGATATAGGGTAAAGACTCTAAAAACAGATTAAGTATTCTTAGTATATGATCCATGTCGAATTTATCTTTTTTATCCTTATCTTTCTCTTTCTTTTCTTTTTCCTTTTTTCTCTTTTCTTTATCCGCTTCCTCTTCCCCGGGTATTTCCCTGGAAAAAATCCGAATACCTAACCAAATCAAGCTGAATTTTCCTTTAATCTTAGAACCACGCTTTTTAATATGCAGAGATAACTTTAGGGGAATTAAAAGAAAAGACAATAAAATAAGCACCAGAATAATTATAATGATGCCTATTATAGTACATATCAAATCTAACCCGCTCTCAGGTTAATTTATTTAAAAAGTTATTGAGTTACTTTTTTTTATTCAGCTGCTGGTTCTTCAGAGGTTTGGTCGGTTTTTTTACCTTTTTTACCTTTTCCCATTTTTCCAGCCTCGGACATAACGTCAACAATAGCTGAACCAGCTTCCCCTATAGCTCTTGAAAGGGGGTCTGCTGATTTTAAGGACATTACTTTAACCCCTTCAGGTCCAGTCTGGCCTTTAAAAACCACTACTATTGCCACTGGCTCAATACCTGCACCTCCACCAGCACCTGCACCAGAACCTCCCTGGGCATCGGGTCCTTTTCCTTCACCCATACCTGCTCCAAATGCCATTCCCATTCTGGTGACTGGTATCATGACTTTATCTTCACTTTCTATGACTTCACCAATCACATTTTCTATGTTTAGGACTTTCCGAATTTCTTCTACAGTGGTTTTTATGGGATCATTTATATCCATTACACTTCACCCCTACATTTTTTAAGTACCATTTATATGATCAATTAGGCATATACATTTTTCCAAAGTAATAAAGTATTTAAATGGAATTTTCGGATTTTTGCCCCTTCATCCCAAATAGAAAAGGTTTATATAGGAACAGAACTATAATCTGAGAATGCGGGCCCGTGGTCTAGGGGTATGATACCTCCCTGACACGGAGGTGATCACGAGTTCGAATCTCGTCGGGCCCATTTGCCGTGGTAGTTCAGTTGGGAGAACGCCAGACTGAAGATCTGGATGTCGCTGGTTCAAGT
>JAHKLP010000025.1 GCA_020855015.1 Methanobacterium sp. | reverse complement strand
GGTGAACTTCCACCACAAACGTGGTTATGCCATAACCATGCCATTAAAGCATCGTACGGCGGATTGTACATAACTACTTGGTCTATGATACATGAAGACCCGTTTTTCGCAGTGAAGTTTCCTGTTTCTGGATCGTAGGTAAGAGTTTTACTGATGTAAGTTCCGTTCTGCACTAGAGTGAACTGGAAGTATAATGGGTTGTATCTGGCATTGTGCACTGGTAATAAGGTTGCTCTGGATAGTCGGGACCCCAGGATTTCGTAGATTCCGTCCATGGTCATGTCCATTACTTGTCCATTAACTCGTACGTAACCAGCAGTTGTGAACACTGTTAGTTTGGAACTATCAACATAGTCCTTAAGATCGATTCCGGACTCTTTGAATAGTTTTATGGCCTCTTCAGCAGCCCTTTTTCCTATATCTTTGATCTGCTCTGGAGTCAAGCTTCCAGTGTTGTAGTTGGTGGCAACTCTCTGGTCTGCTACATTAGTCAGGCCCAGGCCAAGTATGTAGTCCATGTCCAGTCCAAGAGCATCACAGACAACTTGTTTGGAGTTAACTCCTCCAGTTAAGTTGTTGTGGATTGCAGGGGTAATGTTTTCGAAAACGTATAATATCTCCACCAGGGAGTCTGGGTCATTTTCTAATTTGTTTATTAACCATGCATTGAACTTTAGTTCACTAGCTATACCTGAATATGCTTTTATACCTGTTTCCTGTTTGAAAAGGTTGACAACTGCGTCTTCATTGAATCTCATTATTATGAGGGTTCCTAGATTGGTGCTAGAGCACCATCGGATGAATCCGGCCATGTTGTCTGCGGCAGTGTTGTATCCTACCCATGAACGTTTACCAGTGGTTAAGTCCAGAGAGTAGATGTATGCATCGTCATCTGAATTACCTGGGACTGTTATTGCTCTGTAACTGGTTGCTTCTAGCTCTCCGCTATCTCCATATACTCCTGGGGGGTAGTATTTAAGTAGGAGACTTACCATTGCTTGTCCACTTATGGTTCCTAGACATACGTGACCGTGGTAGGCTGCCTGTCTCAGGATGTCTGTGGATAATCCTTCTTTCCAGGCGCTGGCTAGACTGACGTAACCGAAAGCATTTTTACCTAACTTGGGTTTTAATGTTTTATCCCATAGCGTCTGTGTTACTGAAGAGAAAGTACCAACATATGCTGGTGTCAGTGAACCGTTCTTGAAGAAAGCTGCGGTTAAAGAGCTTCCTCTTCTTACAATGAAACAGAAATCTAGTGGGTCGGTTCGGGCTGACTGGAAGGTTAGCAGGTTTCCTTTACCATAGGTGATAAAACCATTTGAAGCATTTAAGATACCTTCTAAACAGTCCTGAGTTGTTACACCATTACGGTAGGCCAATCCTGCCGTGGTTATGCATAGGACATCGTCGGCTGTTGCAAAGTTCAGTTTCTGATTAGCTATGGCAGTGATCTGACGTCCCAGCTTATAGTTTGCGGTGGCCTTCATGTTGAAGGTTGCACTACCATAGAAGTTAGGATCAGTTCCATCCTGGTTAACCAGCACGTTTTGTGTTTGGGTAACATAACCAGGAGCTTTCACCATTATCTTGAACAGTGTACCGTTAACCACACCAGGATAGGTGAAATTCAAACGATAACCCTGAAAAGCCTGATCATATGTTTTGGTAAAGTTAATACTGGCATTGTTAGAATCTGTAACTGTTATCTCTGGATTGATATTATCATCCTGATACTCATAGTTCACTTCAACCCCAATTATAGGATCAACTAAACCAGTATCAGAAGAATTAACATCCGGAAGACCAGCCTCACCTCCAGCATCAGATGAATCTGCAGCTGAAACTGCTCCACAAAGAATTACTGCCATCAAAGTCGCTATTACCAATATTACTCCTTGTTTTCTCATCTTTTCACCTCCTTTATGTTTTTTTAGCATTGTACTGCCAACCCAAATTTGTAGTAATACTATATATATATTTTGTGTTATTAACAAAGGTGTGAAAAGCTAAAAAATCGTAATACTATTTTAAAAATTAATACAAAAATAGTAAAAATAGAATTTATTTAATACAAATCTTCATTTAAAAAATAATAATAAAAAAAAGATGAAATTGGATTTATTTCATTTTTCTTTTCATCCACACTGCACCAACTCCCAGACCGAATACTATGCCTATAAGAAGACCAGATAAAAGGGGAGTTAAAAATCCTGAACTGCTTGCTCCTGCAACATTTAACTTAGTTAAACCCTGTTGGATTGAATTTTTATTGGCATTTACCACAATTATCCGGCTGGAAACTTCAGGGTGATTGTTTATGAATTTTTGAACAGTGTCTGCATATGCCACTGCCAAAATTTTCTTATTAGAGTCATCGAGCGCGTGTTCCAATTCATGTGTGACCGCATCGGCAGACCCGAACTTGTAAACCGTGATATTAGCTCCCATTTCATCTGCCACGGATCTGGCCAGTTTGCTTGTGGAATTATCAGCTATGATAATAGCTGACTCATTCGTGGTAACATGCACTCCATGGGCGTTCACGGGCACCATGAATGCGGCAATTATTAGAATTAGGATACTTGTAGATTTTAGATTTATCATCTTTTATAAACCCCTTATATTTTTTTCACCATCGCTAATTCTGGTTTCAGTTTAAATAATGATAAGATGATGAAAACATTTATAATTCCTTCTATAACCCCTACAAACAAATAAAATGGCACTAAGGTTGCCATTAAGACTTCAAATGTGGCAACACCGGCAACCATTAATATAGCAACCTGAGCTATAGTGGCCATGATTACCCCCATAAATGTTCCAGAGAAAATACCTAACCTGTCATCAAGTTCAGCTATAAAATTGTAGAAGTAATAGGTTGAAAAACTCATCACTATTCCCATTGTAACTACATTAGCACCTAAAGATGTTATACCACCCATTCCAAGGAATAAGAACTGTACTAAGAAGCATAATAAAGCTACTGCAACACCACTTAAAGGGCCGAGCAAAATTACCACCAAAGGTATTAGAAACAAGTGTATAGGAACTCCAAATGGTGAGGGTATGGATATTGAAGAAGCAACAATAGTCACGGCTGCCAGAACGGCAGTTTTAACTATTACTTTTTCTGTTTCCTCTGTTTTGGAAATTTTATACATGTATAATGCCAGTAAGGCAATGGTTAAAATCCAATAGATTGCAGCCTGCCATAATGGTATCAGGCCATCAGATAAATGCAAATTTATAACCTCCATTTTTTTATTATAATAGATTTATGAAACTGGTGAAAGGTAATGAAAATTGTAAATATTTTTTAATCGATTATTTTCGCAATTGAAATATAGGCGATAAATAGTTTTTACCTACCAAAAAGGCGTATTTGTAGATTACGTAGAACTCCACCCTCCTTATAAGGAAATGACATAGTAATCAACCCAATAACCACCATTAAACCAATCATTGCAACTGGCCCGCCTGCAGAGTCACTTGCCTCAGAAGTGTCAAAAACCTCTTCTGGAGCATTTTCATTTTCGGTTGCAGCCTCATCAGTTGTCTGAGTTTCAGTTGTTCCAGTCTCACCAGTTTGTGTAACTCCAGATGTAGGGTCATAATAATTTGAACCCTGACTGCTTGTGTACCCGGAATAACTTGAAGCTTGAGAACTTCCAGAAGAAGTTGATCCGCTGGAACCAGAATCTGTTCCTCCGCCCGTTCCAGGATCTGAAGGCTCTTCTATTGGAGTTCCATGGCCAGGATGTGCTGCAACTGTACCACATAAACTCAATGATAAAATCATCACGAATATCAACAAGAATCCATCTCTATTTAGATGCCTGATAGGATCATCTCCATTTTTTATTTCACAAATTGTAGTAATACCATATATATGATTTGTGTTATTACCATAAAGCACAATTTAGGGCTAAAAGTAATAATAAAAAACAAATAGAAAATCTTAAATATGAGAAATTATCACCTTTGATTGTACGAAAAACACTGAATAAATTATTACTACTGGGTGAAAAACGGTGTTTTCGTATTAATTGATGAACTTGCCAATACCTCCTTGCAAGACGTCGACAGCAGGGATCACAATAGATCCCTCCTACCCACTACAGTCAGGGGCATCAAAATCATTTAAATCCCTATTCGCTCAAATGTGTCTACCACTCTGATGCCCCTCACACCATAAAATGACCCCAGGACCCCATTACATTGATCTAATAATGATTCTTAAAAATTACATTAAAATACAATCAATAGTTTGCAGATTTACATTATAAACAAATAATCTGTAAATTTTATTATATTTTATTACTTTTTATGGAAAATTCAGTTTAATTGTAATACCCAAAGAAACATTTATATTATAAGTCTTTAGAAGTATTATAAGATTTGAGGCTTTAAACACGATTTAAAAGGAGTATTACAATCACCCTTGAAATCCAGGGTTGAGTAATACTAGAAATAAAGTTTAGCCTGTTATTAAAAAAATGAAATAGAATATAGATAAATGGAGATAAAATATGCATGTACCAGATGGTTTGTTAGGATTGACTTGGCCAATTTATATTATTATTGCTGCCGTAGCAGTAATTTATTCGCTTAAATGGGCTAGTGAAAACCTCGATGAAAGAAACGTACCCCTCTTAGCAGTTTTAGCTGCAGGCATATTTGCCATTCAAGCCATGAACGTACCCATACCATGGGGAACAAGTGGCCATATGGTAGGCGCAGCATTGATTGCAATCATATTCGTCAGCCCCTGGGCTGCAGTACTGGTTTTATCAATAGTACTGATATTACAGGGCTTTATATATGGAGATGGAGGAATAACGGCGCTCGGAGTAAACATCGTTAATATGGGAATTATCGGCGGTTTTGTTGGATTTTATGGTTATAAAACCCTTAAAGGTATTGGAAGGATACCTGCAATCTTCATTGCTGCATGGGCTGCAACATTCCTGGCATCAATAGCATGTGCCGTTGAATTATCAATAGCCGGAACTTTCCCTCTAGCAGCAGGAGTAGCATCAATGGGACTCTATCATGCTGTAATCGGTGTTATTGAAGCTGTCATTACTGTGGTGGTAATTTTAGGTATTGATCGTGTGCGACCTGATCTTTTACCTGACTGGATAAGCAGCAGAAAAACGGAGGCGGTATAATGAACACTAAAAACCGCAACTTCTTAATCGGCGGTCTGGCAATTGCCTTATTCATTGCCATTTTAGCACCTTTTTTAGCTTCGAGCAATCCAGATGGGTTGGATAGTACTGTAGAGAGTCTGGAAGTTCCAGAATCTGAAGCAGCATTTCAATCACCTTTACCAGACTATGCCATACCCGGAATGGAGGATAATCCTTTAGGAGGAGTTGTTTCATTAGTTTTGGGCACCATATTAGTACTGGTAGTGGCTTTGGGATTGGCTAAACTACTCAGTAAAAAGGGGAACACCAAAAATGAATAATAGGAAGAGCTAATTATATGCTCTTCAATTTTTTTTATTTAATAAACACTTAAGAGGTCTTATGAAAGGACTCGTTGAAATTGATAGGGAAGCCCGTAAAGAAAGCTTCATGAACAATTTGGATGGTAGGATAAAACTTATATCAGCGTTGCTAATCATTGTTTACGCAGTTACCAGCAGCAACATCCTAATCCTGGGAATAATGGAAATTTACCTTATATTATTAATTTATTTATCCAATGTATCTCCTAAATATGCTTTAAAACGAATTGCTCTGGTACTTCCATTCGGAGGATTTATGGCGATGATCCAGCCCTTTTTCCAGCCAGGGAATATTATCTGGACAGGACCTTTTGAATGGTTGCACATAACTGATTATGGCCTCTTTTTCGGTGCTTTACTTCTGGCCAGGGTTACAGTATCAGTTACATCAGTTGTATTTCTATCATCAGCAACCTCAATGCAGGATCTGGTGGCTTCTGCCCAAAAATTGGGAGTACCATATCAACTGGCCATGCTCTTAAACTTAACTGTGCGTTACCTGTTCTTTTTCTATGATCAACTTGTTAACATACTGAATGCTCAATCAACCCGTTGCTTTGACATATTCAACAAAAAAACTGCTTACAAATGGAGATTGAGAAAGGTGGGTGAAACCATCACCATGATGTTCATTCGAGCATTTGAACAGGGTGAAAATGTTTATATAAGTATGGTGTGTCGAGGTTATTCAGAAAACACACGAATGTATCAAGAAAAAGGTAAAATAGATTTTAAGGATTATGCATTCCTTTCAACAACAGTACTGGTAATATTTTCTTTACAGTTAGTAACTATGTTTGTTATCTAACAGATTGGATAGTAACCTATTTTTTTGAATGACTTGTGAATAGTAAAATGAATTCATTTTCATAAAAAACGAACCATTATTTATGTGATGAATCTTATTTATCTGAAAGAATCCTTATTATTATAAAAAATTCATCCACAACTCAGGTGTTAATTTGTTCAAGAAAAGTTTTCTAATCCTTTTATTACTGGTGACCATTTTACTTGCTTACATGTTAATAGAGCCTTACTGGATTGAAACCAAGGAAATAACTATTGAATCCGATCAGATCCCTGCTCAGTTTGATGGTAAGAAGATTATTTTTCTCACAGATATTCATGCCGGCCCCGATTTCAGCCAGGAACGAGTAGATAGTCTGGTTAATCAGGTTAATAACATGAACCCTGATCTCATCCTTTTAGGTGGAGATTACGTGGATGGGGAATCTGAATACATAAAACCTACTTTCAAATCTTTATCAAAATTAAAAGCCCCTCTTGGTGTTTATGCAGTTTTAGGGAATAAAGATCCGCAATATGAAACACTAGAAACTATTCCACAGTATGGACTGACCTATATTGGGAACAAGGGAACCTGGATTGAAGAGGATGGTTCCAGGATCCGGCTAGGAGGAGTGGGAGACTACAATAATGGTGCCCAACTGCCAAGATACACCACCTCTGTGGTCTCACCCCAGGATTTCGTTATTTTACTCACCCACAACCCAGACTACTTTCCCATGGTGGATAAATCCATGATTGATCTGGTTCTCTCCGGCCACACACACGGAGGCCAAGTTACTTTCTTTGGGCTCTGGGCACCCACCACCCATTCAAATTATGGGAACAAATATCGAACAGGAGTAATTAAAGAGAACAACTCAACCCTAATAGTCAGTAATGGTATTGGCACCACAATACTACCGGTGAGGTTTTTGGCCCGGCCACAGATCATCGTAGTAAACTTAAAAAGGACTTGAAGTAAAAAAAGACTTAAAAAAACAATGAGATTAAAAAGCGTGCCAAAAAAGTTCCCATAAAAAAAAATCATCAATTAATAACTGTGAATTATTATTTCTACAAATTCTTCAGACACATCCCCTTTGTGATGCCCGGTCTTTTATCTAATAGTAGTCTTATTGCTTCATCAAAGTGTTCCAGGGCTTCTTCTGTTCTTTTTAGTTGTCTGAGGGTCACACCTTTATTGTACCATGCCGGGAAGTACATTGGATGTAACTGGATTATCTCATCAAAACAATCTATGGCTTCATCCTTACGACCCATATCCATTAATATAAGACCTTTGTAATTCAATAGATCCCATTCTTTAGGCTCAATTTTTAATGCATCATCAATGTATTTCAGGGCCTCCTCCAGTTTTCCCATTTCATAGTATGCACGCCCTATATTATACAGAGCAATGAAGGAGGTGGGATCGGATTCCATAGCCTTCTTAAAATAGGGAATAGAATCCGGGTAATTTTTCAGATCAAAAAGTATCTCTCCTTTTGCATTGCACAAATCAGGATACAGATCATCGGATTTTTCTATTAAACTCAGTGCCTCATCAATTAATTTTTGGGCAGTCTTATTTTGCCCCAGAAAATGGTAGGCCAAGCCATTGAAATACAAGGCATCAACATCATGGGGTTCTTCTTTTAGAAATTTTTCATATGAACGAATGGCCTTATGGTAATCGCCCAGATAGAATAAAACAGTTGCTTTATCAAAAAACAGGCCAATATTTTCAGGGTTGTATTCTAAAGCTTTATTGTAATCTTTCAAAGCAAGATTTAAGTCCCCCACATCAACGTAAACAGCCCCTCTCAAAAGATGGGCATCGGGATTATGTGGTTCAAACTCTAATGCCTGGGAAAAAAGGTCAATAGCCTCAAAATAGTTTTTATGATCTAACCAGGTTTCTATACCCTTTTCAATATAATAGTGAGCACCTTTAGCTTGCATTACAACCCCCCAAGTGATGTATTATATCTTTATTCTAAAATATAAAATTTGGGATATTATTTCACAGTACAATTTATCACATACCATTTTTCCAGGAAGCTTCAGTCTCTTTGTATAAAAAGAAACATTTATTATAGTGAACCTGAAAAATATAAACATTATAACAATATTGTCATTGATAAACAATAAGAATTTATAAACAAAAATGGTAGTGTTAATATTGGTTATGTAATTTGCAGGGAGTGTCAGGGCTACTATCAGTTAGAAGCAGAAGAGCATCCTGATGATTTTGAGAGTTGCCTGTGTGGAGGAGAACTGATATACTCAGAGCACTTCGACAATTTATCCACTGTTTTATCATTCGCCAACATGGATGAAGAACTACAGAAAAAATTAAACGAAATACTAGTCATAGAACAATCAATACAAGAAAAAACGAAACCTTACTATGATGAAGAAGAAACTCAAACCATGTTAAAAAAACTCACAGAAAGCTTCATGCGTGATAAATGAAACCTTTGAAGAAGTTTTGTGAATAATAAGCGATTAATAACTTATTCTGATCTTAAAAAATAAATTTATCCCCATCCCCCAGAAATGGATGGGGAAATAAAACAACTTTTTGTAAAATAAATTCTGGATATGACTTAGGTACCGGCCCCTCCGCTAAGAGAGTCAGGGGACATTTCCATCATCAGGGGTTTGGGGAGTTCCAGACCAATTGTCTCTTTGATGACATCCTCCACAGTTTCAACTGAAATGAATTCCATTTCACCTTTAACATCATCTGGAACATCATCCAAGTCATTAAGGTTCTCTTTAGGCAGTATTACTCTTTTTATACCTGCTCGGTGGGCTGCAAGTACCTTTTCTTTAATACCACCAACAGGTAATACTGCTCCCCTGAGGGAGATTTCACCAGTCATGGCCAGTTTCGGATCGACCTCACGACCTGTTACCAGAGATGCGATGGTGGTTAATAATGCCACACCTGCAGAAGGACCGTCCTTAGGAATTGCTCCAGATGGTACGTGTATATGTAGATCTTTTTTCTCAAACTCCACTTTCTTTAAACTGAATGCCAGTCTTGAACGGATTAAGCTCTGAGAGATCTTAGCAGATTCCTTCATCACATCACCCAATTGTCCAGTGAGCATCAGTTTCCCTGTTCCAGGCATAAAGGCCCCTTCAATAAAGAGTATATCCCCACCCACTGGTGTCCAGGCCAGGCCGGTAACCACGCCTGGAGGGTTCTTTTTACCTGCAAGATGAACTTGAATAAGTTCATGGCCGAGTAGATCATAGAGTATATCCTCTTTAACCACATAGGGAAGGTCTACTTTCCCCAGTACTATCTTTTCTGAGGCTACTCTGGCAACAGTTTCCAGCTGTCGCTTAAGTCCTCTTACACCTGCTTCTCGAGTGTATTTTTCAATTATGGTTTTTAATGCATTATCTTCCAAGACCAGCTGACTCTCATTCAGGCCATTGTCTTCTAAGACTTCTTCCAAGAGGTGATTTTTGGCAATATGGAATTTTTCATGGCTGGTGTAACTGCCAATTTGGATAATTTCCATACGATCCCTTAGTGGGGCAGGAATGCCTTTAAGTGAGTTGGCAGTGGCTATGAAGAACACATCAGACAGATCGTAAGGTACTTCGAGGTAGTGATCAGAGAAGGTGTTGTTCTGCTCAGGGTCAAGTACTTCCAGTAAGGCACTGGCTGGATCCCCACTGTATGATGCCATTAACTTATCCACCTCGTCCAGGATGAAAACTGGATTTCTATCACCAGCACGTTTCATTCCCTGGATTATACGTCCAGGTAGTGCACCTACATAGGTTCTTCGGTGTCCTCTGATTTCAGATTCATCCTTCACACCACCGAGGCTGATGCGGACGTATTCTCTTTCCAGTGCTTCGGCAATGCTCTTACCCAGGCTGGTTTTACCGGTTCCTGGTGGGCCTACCAGTAAGAGTATGGATCCCTGTTTGTTTTGTTTGAGTTTCATCACTGTTAAATGCTGGATGATACGGTCTTTAACCTTGTCCAGACCGTAGTGTTCTTCGTTTAGAATTTTTCGAGCGGCTTCAATGTCAATATCTTTTATCTCGCTTTCACCCCAGGGTAATGCAACTAAAAGATCAAGATAGTTTCTGATTACATTTTCTTCTGAACTGTGTGGACCCTGGCGTTCCAGTTTGTTCACTTCTTCCAGGGCAATTTCTCTAACATCATCAGGCATGTCAGATTCATCAATAAGTTCTCTGTAATCCTTCTTACCGGGGTTGCCCGTAGTTTCTGAGAGTTCATCCTGTATGACCCGTAGTTGTTCTTTTAAGAGATTTTCTCTGTGTTTTTTGTTCATTTCCTCATTGAGTTTTGCAGCCATTTCCATCTGGAACTGAATAGATTCCTTTTGTTCAATGAGGATCTCCAGGAATTTCAGACTTTTCTCTTTGAGTGAACGTATTTCCAGGAATTCCTGTTTTTCTTCAAGGGATAGTCTCATATATGGGAATATGTTGGCGATTACCTTACCCACATCAGTCATCTGTTTGATCTGGTCTGTATAGGCTTTGGATTCTTTGAAGTTTTCACTTATCTCACTTACTAGATATCCTACATGTTTGAGGATTTCCTCCTGATTTGCCCGGTCTAAATCATCAATATCAGGTAATAAACTATATTTAGCACAGTAGTTTAAACCTTCCTTGATAAATTCTTTGATTTCAACTCTTTCTATGATTTCCACTTTTAAATGGTAGAAATCCTTCATTTCAGCGGCATTTTCAATTTTAATCAACGTGCCTATTCTGTATAAATCTGATTCGGCATAGAACCTGGCAGGGAGTCCTCCCTTAGTTGCGACAGCTATTCCAAAGTAATCATGATCTTTAACCCGGTTATGTATTTCTCTCCCTATCTTTTTGGTAATTTTAAGGTTCATGTTAGTTTCATGTAATAAAACCATGTCTGGTAAAACTAACACTGGTAATTCTTGATTTTCTTCTATTTTGTTCATATTATCACATTTACAGGTTCAATCTTTTTGAAGGCTAATAATTTTTTGGATTTGGAATGAGTATTTACTTGAACTTAATTATTAAAGGAAAAATAGAGTTTTTATAAAAAATTAGGCAACTCTTGGGCCTATTTTTCTTCTTTTTCAAGTTGTTTGCATTTACTGAATGCACAGGTAAATAAAAAATCAATTCTTTTTTGATGTTTTTCCATGGAACGTCGGTTGAATTTGTAGTAGATGTAGTTACCCTCTTTTTTGGCAACAAGTATGTTAGCGTTTTTGAGGATTTTTAAGTGCTGCGAAGCTGCTGGCTGTGTTATATCCATCTTTTGTGACATTTCAGTTACACTAATTTTATTCATATCGCCGGACGCCAGTGAATAAATCAATAGCAACCTGTTGACATTGGCCAGGGCTTTCAACACTTCCTCCAGTTCTTCGGTTGACTCCAAAGTTGACCTGGAATTAATCCTCAACATGAAACATAAGTATATAAGTATATGCTTATATACTTTTCTATTGCCAGTAAGGATATTTAAAAAAATTAGAACTAAAATCCGTAAAATAATTGAAATTTAGAAAGGGAATTTTATACAATATTATGAAAGTTTTATAGAAAAAATAAATAGTTTAGGATGGATTAGACAATTTTTCTACCTTTTTATCAATCTCATCCAGGGCTACTTGAGCTGCCTCATCAGCCAGACCTTCCTCGGCATTGGAAAGCTCATCCAGGAAGAGTTCAACCTCTACATCCACATCAAGACCATCATCTTGCTGAAATTCTACTCTTAATTCCAGATCAAGAACTTCCTTTTTGGATATCCTAGAAAAAATATAATTTTCTGCAGCCACTGCCGCAGCTTCAGATATTTTCTCCAGTTCCTGGTCCGTTAATTTTTTCAAACCAGTAGCCTCAGTTTATCTTAGTTACCCATACCGGGCTGCATTTGCATGGAGTCCTGTAAGGATTCCTGCATTTCCTTTAAACGTGCCATAACCCTTTCTTCCTGTCGGGCGACTGTTTTCTCCCGGAGTTTCAGGGTTTCCAATTTCTCGGTCATTTCTTCGGTTAGTTCAGCTGTACCCATCTTAATGAGCAGGTTTCCAGCTGTTTTGTAAACCTCAGCATCTTCTTCTACTTTTTCCAGTTCTTCCAGGGCTTTTTCAGTTTCTCTTATTTGCAAATCCACGCTTTGTTTTTGCATGGTTATTGCCTGGGCCTGCTGTTGCATCTGCTGGAACTGTGCTAGTTGATGTTGAATGTTTTGTGGCATTTCCATATTTGTCACCTCATATTCTAATCATAATGTTAGTAAATTAGTATTTTTTCTCAATTCAAATGAAAATCATCTACTCAATTCTAAAACCTGCTGGGAGAGTATAACCCATCGAAGGTAAGAATTCAGTGCTGCTCGAAGGGAAGGAGAATCTTGTGCCTTGATATCGATAGTCAGAACATTTTCCTCACATCTTACTTCAGTCATGGTTCTATCTGAGGGTGAATCACTAAATTCAGGTTTTATAGCTGATAAAATAATTCCGGCCTCTATTTGTGAGTCGAACTCAATCTCAAACTGAGCTTCAACTTGCTTTAGGGCTTTCATCTGCTTCATCCTGTAACTTGCACTCGTATATGTGGATGCGTGGCCCGGTAGGTTTACCATCCATATCAAAGAACTCCATCACTGGAGTGGATTTTCTACGGTGGGTTTTGATCCATAAGCGATTGCAGTTTGATTCATCTGATGTCTCGGGTGGAATCTCAAAGATCTTAGATACAATTTCTTCCAATTCACCCACTTCACATCGAAGGCATATTTCATCCGTTTTAACCCTCCCTTTGGGAAGGGAGAAATCCACGGTTAGTTTCAGCGTAGCGAATAGTTCACCATCATCATAAACTTCCATACCATTGGGATTTCCATCTTTTTCGGATATCACCCCAACCCGATTTGTTCTCATTTCACTGGCCTTCAAAAAGATATCTCGAAGGCTCATTTTTCCACGGTTAACACAACGGAATTTCAAAACCCGTTCTAATCCGCGGCAAAAAGTTCTGGTTCTTTGAGATGGCTTTCGGGAGGTGGTGATTAACATAAATTTCTGTTAACGAATTCTGTGAGGAATCGCCTATATTGTATCGGATGATATGATGCACTTTTATCGTGCTTTCACAACTCGCCGAACCTCAGGTACTTCTTTGAAGAGTATTCGGTAGCGGCAACTGGGACATTTAGATTCCGTGTATCCTCTGATATCCACACGTGTACCGCATTTGTCACATTTATACAATTATAAACCTCCAACAACCCGTTTAATGTTTCTTGAGGCAGTTTTGCCCATAGGAGTGCTAGGTAGGTATGCTCCACCTGTGAAGACCGCACCACATTTGCGGCATTTCCATATTCCTGCAGCAACCCTTTTAACTCCTTGCCGGTCACACTGCGGGCAGGTGTGATTCTTTTTCATGTTTTCTTCAATGGTCTTCACGGTCCTCTTTGCTTTCCTACCGTATCGGGGACCAAATCTCCCGGTAATACCTACTTTTTTTGTTCTTGCCATAATTATCACCTTATTAATTTGTTATAATGAGTAAGATTAGAGTGATAATACACTCTAAAATACTTATTGAATTGATTTTACTAAAACTATATTTTATTGTAACTTTGCCATTATGCCTTTGGAATAGACTTTCGAAGTTCCTTGGTCTTTTCCTGAGCAATTTTAATGGCCTTCAAGACTTCTTCACGAGTTAAAGGAACTGATCCTCCTTTTTGCATGGCACAGACACTTCCATCTACTCTCAAACCAATGGATATTCGCGCGTCCAGTACATCATCTTCTTCCAGAGAAGGATCCGCAACCAGTTCACCCCCGATCTTTGCCAGGGTGCACATTAGTGGCTGTTCCTTGATTGGAATAGGGACCATCTTTTCATAGTCAATTACCACTTCATCCCCTTCAATGGTTGTGCTTGGGATTTTAGTGTTCATGAGGGCTGCTAAACTGCCCAGAGCTGCAGCGTCCATGAGATTACCATCGTAGTCCACAATATGCAGGTCGAGGAATATCATCCAAACCTTCTTTCCAGGAATGATAACCAATTTTTCCAGGTCAATTACTTCTCCTTCCCTTATGCAACGGTCTGTGACACGTGCCAATTCCACGGAAGTTTCGTTGGGAGGTCCTGCTTCAAAGTTTGGTGCTGCCATTGGCAGAAGTTCGGAGTTAGTTATTAAAACACCGACATTTGGTGTGTCTGGGAATGGTTCGCCGATCTGGGGTTTAGCTCCCACGACAATCTGAGTTTTTCCTATTTTTACTCTTGCGGAACCTTCGGCTTTCTTGATAACACCTGTTTCCAGGCTTATTTCCCTATACTGGTCCAGAGCTCTCCCGTCTGCTCTTTCTCCCTTCTGGATAAGATTAACCACACTTTCTTTTATGATCTCTGGAACTACACTCTGTACCATTTTAATCACCGTACCTATTCTTTATGGCATTTTTCTGTTCTTCGCTAATGATCTGGCATCCTTTTATTGCCAAATCCAGTGCCTTTTCAAATTCATCCGATGTAAGGTGTCCATCCATCTGCAGTAAAGTAATATCTCCTGTGCGAGGCATCATGGCTATTGGAAGATCAGCTTCTCCTTCTTTATCCTCCCATTCTGAGAGATCCATTACTACTTGCCCTTCAGATTTACCAGCGGCACAGGCTGCAACCATATCCCTCATGGGTATACCTGCATCGGCCAGAGCCACTGATGCTGCGGTAATACCAGCGCATCGGGTTCCTCCTTCAGCCTGCAGAACTTCAATAAAAACATCAATAGTAGATCTTGGGAATTTTTCAAGGAATACTGCTGGGTTAAGTGCTTCAGCGGTTATTTTGGATATTTCAATTGATCTCCGGTCTGGTCCTGGTCTTTTACGATCTTCCACTGAAAATGGTGCCATGTTATAGCGACATCGAAGTATGGCCATGTTAGGTTTTAACAGTCTACGTACATATAATTCTCTGGGACCATAAACAGCTGCCAGAACCTTGTTATCACCTATTTCCACATATGATGATCCATCTGCTCTTTCAAGAACCCCTGCCTCTATCTTCAAATGCCTCATTTCATCGAAAGCTCTTCCATCAGGCCTTTTTTTAGTTCCTGAAGTAACTAAACTTCCTTTATTACTGTTTTTAATTAATTTGCTGGTTAAAATAATAATCACCCCTTATTGAATCAGTTCTTCTTTAAATTCGTCTTCTTCTTTCTTCACATCTTCAGTTTTCTCTTTACCTTCTCCGAGAATTTCCAATAACATATCTCTTATCCTATCGGTAAGGCCTGAGGTGTGTGCTTCCTCTTCAATGGTTTTTACAACTTTCTGAACCACTCTTTCCATTTCAGGCTTTCCTTTAACCCATACTACTCCGTTTTGACCTACCACCACTTCACATCGGGTTTGGTCTTTGATCATGTTGATCATGGAGCCTTTCTTACCTATGAGTCTTGGTACCTTAGTAGGAGTTATGTGGATAAGAATTCCTCCTCGGAATTTACCCAGACCCCTTCCTTTAAGCCCGAGCTTGACCTTTTTTACTTCGTCAACATCAACTACTCTTAAAAATAGAACATCCCCTACATCGAATGCCCTGTTTAATTCTCTTTTTTCCTTACCAAATACTTCTGCTGCGGGTAAGATCCCTGAATATGGTGAGTTAATGTCCAATTCCCACATGGAAAATCGAATGTCACTGATTTTACCAATGACCACGTCTCCTCTTTTGGGGATGTACTTGCTCTGTAAGGGTATGACACTGATTTTTTTGTCTCGAACAGCTACCAGGCCCACCAGGGAAGAACAAACTTTGTCCACATCCTTAAAAGTTCCTCTACCTGAATGATAATCCCCTTCTGCCAGTATTTCACCTGGAACTACAATTTGTTTATCTTCTATTAGTAACACGTTTTGCCTCCTAATTACGGCTTAAAAAAGAAGTTTTTTTATAAGAGTTTGGTTTCCACCTGTCCATGGGTGATCTCTGAGAGTTTTTGATAGAAATTATCCTGCATACCACCAGGAATTTCTACAACTGCTACCCATGAGCCATCCTGTTGCCATTCTTCTTTAAGGGTTTTTCCAAATTCAGGTATGATTCCATAGACCTTCCCAGTGTCTTCTCCGGGTATGTGGATAGCCACTTTAACCTTTTCAAGTTTTATGGGTATTAGTCGACGGATGGCTTTTAGTGTAATATTTACCTGTTCATCAACACTTTTAAAGGGATCAACCCTGATTTTAGCCTCTTCCATTGCTATTTCGATCCTTCTTGCAGGGTGGGGAAGTTTTGTTTGAGGATTTATGGCTTCACGCGCTATTTTAGCTACGATCATCCTTCTTTTATCCTCCTGCATATCCCTTCGTTGTTGGGCTGTGAGCTGCACCTGTCCCTTGCGTATGATGATAACAGCGGCTTCCAGGGGGTCTGTAGTCTCAAAAGCCTTATTCATGGACTCTTCCGACGATTTATCCCCCTTTTTAGCGTCCTTAAAAACCTCTTCAACAGCCAGTATCTCTTCAATCTTAATATCTTCTCCCCTTTTAAAGTCAGATGCTAAATCTGGATCAACGAGAATCTCAAATCTTTCCCCATAATATTCCAAACGGGCTATAACTGCATCTTCAAGGGTTACCATGATTTATTCCTCTTCTTCCTCACCTTCCTTGGATTTGCGAATGAGGAGTTCTTCTACATGATCGTCTATTTCATCCGGAGTGAGTTTTCGATATTGATGATTTTTTTCCTCTATTAAGGCTATTTCAACACTTTCCTTGGTTGTTTTGCCTTCGGTGGCTTCGTATATTGCATCTAACGCCAAGTCCATGGCTTCTTGGAGTTTCATGTCTTCATTGAAGCTTTTTTCAAAGACTTCCATGGCTAAGGCCCTTCCAGCGCCAATGGCAGTGGCTTTATATTCAATTAAAGCACCACTGGGGTCAGTCTCGAAAAGTCGGCTTCCATTATCATTCACTCCACCAATTATCAGAGCGGATCCAAAAGGTCGCACACCCCCATGTTGGGTGTACATCTGTTTCATGTCACAGATCTTTTTGGCTAGCATTTCCACTGGTATTGGTTCGTTGTAGGTGATCTTATTAACCTGAGATTCCATTCGTGCCTGTTCAACTAGTTTTCTGGCATCAGCCACCAATCCTGAAGTTGCGGCCCCAATATGTTCATCAATCTGGAATATCTTTTCAATAGATGTGGGTTCCACCAGTTTGCTGCTGGGTCTTTTATCAACCACCAGCACTATTCCCTCGGATGATTTCACTCCTAATGAAGTTGTACCTCTTTTAACAGCTTCTCTCGCATATTCAACCTGAAAAAGCCTTCCATCTGGGCTGAAAATAGATATACCTTTATCATAACCTGCTGCTGGGAACGGTTGCATATATTATACCTCTTTTTAATTTTTTGATAAAACAATGAATTTCAAATAAAACATTTGCTTAATTTTCTTAAAACCATTTATACATTTTATTCATCTGCTGTCTTCAATTTAATAAAGTTTGTTATTGCTCCTTTGATGGTTCCGGAAATTCCCAGAGTTTGAAAAACAACTCTTTTTCCTTTAAATCTGGTTATTGTCGGGATCACAGCTCTAGCAGATTTTGTCTCATCACGGTTACATCTGATGATTCCTTTGGCCATGTTATTTTCTGATGATGGGTATTTCCAAAACTTCACAACCCATAAACCAAGTTTACTGGTTCCATATGCCCCATAGAGATCTCCTGATGCTCCCAGAATTAAGGATATAACATCATCCCTTTCTAGGGGGATTTCTGAAATTGCCTGAAATGCCAGGTATCTCTTCTTTTCACGAAGATGAGTAGGTAAAATTTTCAGTTTCATAAGTCCTTAACCACCATTATTTATTAAACGAACTCCTGGAAGTATGGTACGATCTCGAATATCATTTCTGGTCAATATATATTGAGGTGTGGATGATAAAGAAGTAATAGCTTCATCATTGGTCATTCCAAAGCATGATGCCAATGCTATCACGTCCCTGGGATGCCGAAGATCATAAATTGAATCTGCATCACTGGTTATTACGATTGGGAACTTGTATTTGCGATGCAACTTCACTATTTGTCTGAAATGGCTTAAAACACGATACCTCTGAGTTGGCCGAGTTAAAAGGAAATACTTTAAATTTATCTCCATTGAAACCTTATTTTCAGCTGCTTTGACAGCTAAAACATGGTTAATACCACCATCGTATCGGTTACGGTAAGGATGGCTTAAAATATCGACTCGAGGGTCTTCAGTGGCAGCCCTATTTATCTTGAGGTCTCCCCCATGAACCAGTACCACATCAACCTTGTCTCTAAATTTCCGAACCTGTTTTTTAAGATCTGCAGGATTTTTAGCCTGTATCTCCAAACCTAAACTGATCTGAAAATTCGTATCATGCTGCAAGTGACTCTTGAAACTCTTAACATCTTGAATAAGTGCAGATTTATCATTATAATCCTTAGAATTTAAAACCAGAGAAACTCCACAATATCCCATTTTTTGGGCTTGCAATGCCAATTTAGGGTTCCCGTGGATATGAAGATCATAGAACATCCTCCGCACCCACCATTATACCTTAAATATTTCTTGTGCCACCTTAAGGGCCACATCCTTCCTGGCAGGATAGGCAGCAATTTTGAGTTTAATATGGATGGCATCACCGTGCTCTACCAACATAAAATCTCCCAGATAGGCACGTTGTTTATCAAATCGAAGAAAAAGGTTTCCCCTCTCATCCATCCGGTTTTCTAACTCGTTAGAAATCTTTTTTTTGCTTGAAGGTTTTAGTGATTGTAGTTTTTCCAAGAAACCGTTGATTTCTTTTTTCCGGGTTATCTTCCCAGAGAGAATAAGAACCTGATTCTTATGGTAACCTTCTGTAATTTCCTTTTCCGCTTGGGCACTGGGGAGGAGAGTAGATATAGCCTCCCTAACCTTATCTTCGCTTTCTGTTCCATAAACGAAGGCCCGGTATGAGAGGTTATGTATCATTACCTTAATTTCTCCGCTCCTTTACCTTTATTTCGAAGACCCCTATTTTTCTTACCTTCACTGGTCAAACCACGGAAAGCACGTCCGGTTTGGTGGTTTTCACAAATCCAGTTGATTTTGGGATCATTTTTGATTGCAGGATGGTTGGGATCAACCAGAATAACTTCGAAGAATTTGAATTTCCCATCTTCCCAGAGCCAGTATGAATTTAAGACCTGCAAGTTGGGGTATCTGCGGGCAACCCTTTCTTCAGCTATGCGCTGGATGGATTTTTTAGGAGTGATTTTCTTAACACCCATCCTTTTTGGCTTTCGACCAGCTGTGAATCGGCTTTTTCTCCTTCCACCACGACGTACACGAGTTCTGACTACTATATAGCCTTTTTTTGCTTTATAACCCAGGGATCGTGCCCTGTCTAGTCGGGTTGGCCTGTCTATTCTATTAATTACGCTCTCCCTTCTCCATTGGGGAGCTCTCTCTTGCATTAGCTCTTTTACGTAGGATTCGTCTGGATTTTTCCAGGCTTCTTTTATATAATTATACATTAAATACACCTCTTTTTGTTCAGCTTTCGCCACATCCATGGGACCAGGTCCCAAAAAAAGTAGGTCAAACACGCCTGATTGGCGGTAACACAATGTTGATCATATGTCTTTAAAAAGGTTTGCATTCCATTGGATAGGAAATAAATTTCAATTGTATAGTTCTTTCAATTGTATAGTTCT
>JAHKLP010000020.1 GCA_020855015.1 Methanobacterium sp. | reverse complement strand
GAATAAATGTCAATAAAATAGCTCAGAAGTTTTAAAAACAATGATAAAATTAAAAAAGATTATCGAAAATAATGTTGAATTAATTAAAACCAAATAGAGATAACTAAAAATAACTCGTTTTTTTTTGATGTATTCTGCCAATCTAACCTGTGACCAAAAATCTCAATAAATATCCATATTATTACAATTATTAATTTCATGACCCTTAGAAAGTATTCTAAAGGGAATTTCATTATAAATATCCTTAATATCCTCGCGCAATTCTTCCAATGATTCAGGTTCAGGGGAAAATAAAAACACCCCACCTCCTCCCCCAGCACCCAGAGGGAAAGCTGTAGAGTTATAATTTTTAGCACGTTCCAATAATTCCCAGGAACTTTCCATATAACCTTCACATATTTTTGTCCGTATTTTACGGTATTTTTCTATCGATTCTGAGACTCTTTCCCATTTTTGTAGTCTTAGTGCCTCACGATATTCATATGCTACTTTCATTTTTTGTGAATGTAATTTGTATCCAGTTTCAGTTAAAAGATTTTCCATCCATGACCGGTTAACTTCTGAACTCTGGCGATGAAGCCCAGAATGAAAAATAGCCATTCTTTCTTCTAAAAGTCCATAATCTGCTGGTGTTACAAGTTCGTAACGTAAAGATTCACCATAACCCGTACCAGGATGTCCCGGCATTCCCCACGGGAACCAAACATAATCAGTTACTCCTCCAAAAAGAACATTTGATTGTTCCTGGGTTCCAGTGATACTTAATCCCAAACCCTGTTCAATTCGAGAAGCTAAAGAAAGCAATTGTATCTTCTTGAATGGTCGGCCTGCCAATTCATTTGCTAGTATACACACACCAATTGTTGCAGTTGATGATCCTCCCAGTCCTGAAGAGTGTATACCTTCTCTTAAATTCTTTAAAACGAACATTACCCCAGAAAGATTAAAAATTTCAATTATTTTAAGTAACCAATTCTCTTTAACAGGGATTACTTCACCCGGATGAGCAGTAACTATTGTTCCATATTCTACAGATTTGACAGCTATAAGATCCTGATCAAATGGATGAGCCTCAATTTTAGTCCCAGTATCGATGGTTATGCCTACTGTTCTTGGAAGATTTTGGGTCCATTTACTAGCAGGATCCTCTTGATCTATTATATCTGGTAATTTCCAAAAAGCCTGCTGAAATTCGTTTAAATCTAAACTGGACCCTGGACCATCAATTCTATTATAGGCAATAACATTTGGCAAGGCCTTGTCTTTTTCGGCTATTTTTAAAAAATCATACAGTTGAATCGTATTAAACACAGTCCTTTCAATTGTTACCGAGGATTATTATTGCTTTAAATCATCTTTAAAAAAACATTTAATTCATCCGAACTGCTTCTTCACGATCTTTGAGTTTAAGTTGTTGTTTTTCGTACATGATCCTCTCAATATCCCCTAACTGATCAGAAACCCATTTATTCAGATCATTCCCCATAATAGCTGCCCTTGCCTCGGCAAGTAAATGAGATTTGGATTTATCATCCATTAATAAGGCCATTTCGATTGATTCAGCAGTTTGTCTTAGATCATAAGGATTTATACAGATGGCACCATCGTTTAATTCTTCATAACACCCCGCCCCAGTAGAAAGAATCAATACACCATTATTTTCGTTTAAAACACTCCCTTCTTTGGCTACAATATTCATTCCATCTAAGATGGGATTAACCATCAAGACATCATATCTTTTCAAAAGAGCAACTACTAAGTCAAAATCTCCCTTACAAATGTATTTAATAGGCTCCCAATCCAGTGTGGCATGTTTTTCGTTGATATTTTTAACTATATCTCGTATATTATCTGTGTATTCCCTGTAAATCTTTATATCCTGTCTTGATGGCATTAGAGTTGCCACGAATTTAACTTTTTCTTTCCATTCTGGATATCTTTCAAGGAACATATCATAAGCCTGGAATCCTCGGATAATATTCTTAGATAAATCTGCTCTATCTGTCCTATAGATTAGCTTACAATCTCCAACTATCTCATCTATTTCAGCTTCCTTACTGGCAACATTCGGGGCCTGTCCTTGTTTTTGGAGTGTTTCTATATCAATACTGATGGGATATGTTCTTACATGGCAGATGTGACCTTCATACAGAATATCTCCTGATAATTCATCCACAGATGCAGTGGGCAGGATTTGTTCTACAGTTCGCAGGAAATTTTTCATATACCGTTTAATATGGAATCCTAAGACATTATTGGTCAACACACTTTCCAATATCTCAGTTTGCATGTGGTTAGGTAGTTGCTGGAATATTTCGGGGGCAGGGAAGGGAATGTGGACGAATTGAGTCATCAAAACATCAGGATGCGCCTTTCTTATCATTTTAGGGGCCAGATAGATGTGGTAATCCTGTAACATTACTATGGGAGTTTTTTCTGATTTGTATATATCTCCCCCTATGGTTTCTGCAAACATGGAGTTCACATGTTGATAGGAATCCCATGCTTGATGCAATTCATCATCTGCACAAGGAGAATATGGCGGATTCCACATAGAATGATGAATAAACCACAATAAAGGATTTGCAAATTTACCATTAAATCTATTATAAACATCCTCTTCTGTTTTGACAAACTGAACATAATATTCAGGGTTATCTGAGGATATGGGAACTTTACCATTATATTTATTGTTCATATAATGATCACATTCTCCGATTGCCGAAGAAACCCATGTACCATGAGTTTTTTTCAAAAAGGGTATCATTGACCCTACTATTCCCCCTGCACCCCTTATCAGTTCAATTTCTCCTGTTGCATTTCGTTTGAATACTACTGGTCCTCGGTTAGAAGCTACGATTATTTCCTTGTCTTGTATAAATTCAGAGTCCATTGTGGTATCTCCTGTAATAATGATAGTGAATTTCAATCCAGAAACCAATTATTGAGAAATGGTATAAATAAAACCATGAATGGTGCCCTTCAATTGGCACTATCTATCCCTTATTTTTATATTAGTGGTATTATTCTCCCCTATTTAAAGATTTTCTATATTATTAATTACATTTGAAAGAATTTGAGAAATGGAATATTGTTCCTGTTCTTGCATAATTTAATTTTGTTATTTATTTCACAGAAGTAAATATTTAAACAGATTTTTTGTGAACAATTTCACCATAAATCTAGTTTTGTTGATGATTTGTTACGTCAACTTAAAAACAATAGAATTTCTTGCTTAAAACTACATAAAAGGAATCTTGAGTTCTCTACATAATACTTCATTAATATTTTAGTCAACATTATCTTCAAAAAGTAAAAAAATTCATAATTCAGACAACTCTAAAGTTCCCTGTAAGGTATACACCAATGAGAAGAACTACTTCAAATGAAACCAGAAGGGCTAGATTACGGGCTCCTGCACTTTTAAGACTTTCTGGTGCTTTCAATGTCTTAAGAGAACCATTATAGCATCTGGATTCCATGGCAATGTGTGCTTGTTCACCTTTAATCCAGGTTCTTATGAATAGATTGCTGCCCAGCATTCCCATGGATTTGAAAGATTTTTTTAAAGAAGAATAACCTAAACGTGTCTCCTGGGCATGGTACATGTTAAGGCCCTCATCCAGGAAGATAAAAATATAACGGTACATTAACATAGCCAGTTCCATGACTATCTGGGGGATTTTTAAGCGTTCAAGCTCGGAGAATAGTTCCGTCATG
>JAHKLP010000094.1 GCA_020855015.1 Methanobacterium sp. | reverse complement strand
TTTGTTTCTATAATTTTCAATGTAACTTCCAAAGTATCTGTTATTTGAAATCAATTGTTCAGCTTTCTTTGAGCTCTTAGCAAAACAGAATACCGAAGCCAGCACCAGTGGAGTGGTGGGTAACACGGGGAGAACAACTCCGACAGCACCAATTCCCAAGCATACTGTTCCTAAACTAAAGAAAAATAAACGTTTCGACTCCATAGATGGCCCCGTTATTCAATTATCCCCAGTATTCGATTATCTTTTAATCATGTATAGGGAAATGTTTTTCAAACACTCTTAGAAGGTTTTTGGGTTCTTTTATGATGTGGGTTTCATACATTTTAGCCAGTTTTTCCACATGTTCAACATCTTCCTTCCTGATGGTTATCTTCAGATCCTTGCCATCAGGAAGTTGGGTTATGGTCACACCTTCTTCTACATCGGAGGGCAGTATGTACATGGGAACATCGGCTTTTTGACCCATTATGACTGCATTGGAAATCAGTGTATCTCCCATCCTCATGGCGATCTTGGCTACTGTGTTAGAGGTGGCTGGTGCAATTAACATGAACTCGTATTTACCTAACTGAATATTACCTGCTAAAAATGGTGCATTGGCATTGATTTCAACCCAGACCTTATCAAAATTGGTTTCAATCTCACTGGATATTCCATAATATTTTACCACCTGGTCTCCGGATTTTGAGATAAAAACTTCGATATCCACAAGGTCCCCATAATCTTTTTGTATTTCCAGCATGACTTTCATGGTTTCTAATATTTTATCACCAGCACCGGTGATGCCCCAGGCAACTTTAGGTTTTTTCATGTTTAAAAAACTCCTCTTAGTCTTTATTACTATTATTCTAACAAGAAATACTTGGAGGGAATGGAACTTACAAATATAAATCCCTGATTATCCCTAATGAAATTTCTTGTCGCTTCCACTCTTTCCTACTGACTCATTGCTGCAAATTTCTTTAACCCAGCTAATATCTAGTTTCAGAGTTCTGCTACGTGGGTTCCATGTCTTTTTTAGGGATGTGAATTGTTCATCTCTCAATCCAACATCAGAATATACTATGTCCTTTTAGAAAGAGTATTATATAGAACTGAGTTCTATATAAGTTTCCTTCCGATATATTTTTATTAACATTCTAACCAATTATATTTAATGGAAAAAAAATTACAAAAAGAAAAAATTAAAATCACCCCCCAGCGAATTGAACTAATCAGAAAACTAAGGGAATTAGAAAAAACTCATCCTTCATTTAACAATGTCTACCAAGCTATTAAAGAAACACATCCCAATATAAGCCGGTCCACAGTACACGAAAATCTTAAATTACTGGTTAAAAAGGGAATGATACGAAGATTTTATTATAAAGGCGAAACTCGTTATGAAATCAACCAGAACCTCCATATAAATCTAGTTGAAGCAGATGGAACCATAAGAGACGTTGAAAATAAAAAAATCAACGCCCATTTAAAAGAAATTGAAAGGATTCTTAAAGAAGATGAAAAAATCGAAATAAAGAATTTATTAGTGCTTATCGAATAGTTTCAACCCTTTTATATTCTTTCATCAAAAATTTTATGTCATTATAACTGATATTGCTAGATAAATTTATCTATAATAGATATTTAGAAGAATTTTTTGGAAAAATTTATTACCTCCAATTCACATGATCATTTCATGTCAATTATGGTATTTATAAAAAATGTGAGGGGTTAAATAGTGGGAATCGAAGGATGGATAATTATAGCCGGAATATGTTTTATAGGAGAGATGTTAACAACCGGATTTTTTTTGCTGTGGTTTGGAGTAGGAGCTTCAGTGTCTGCTGTACTAAATTATCTGGGATTCGATCCCATGATCCAGTTTATAGCCTTTATCCTAATATCACTCATTCTTATAGCAGTGTCCCGACCTTTTGCTAAAAAAATAACCAAAGAACCCCCCAGAAAAGCCGTTTCAGACAGATTAGTGGGTAAAAATGGAATTGTAATTGAAGAAATTCTACCAGAAACTGGAGGGGTGGTTAAAGTTGAAGGAGATGTATGGAGAGCAGTTTCACCAAACAAGATAGAAAAAGATTCAAAAATAATTGTAAAAAAAGTTGAAAGTGTCAAACTTCATGTTGAAATTTTAGATGATTAAAATATCAAATACGGAGTGATAATATGGACATAATAACATTGGGAATAATTTTACTTGTTCTGTTAATAATCGCAATCAAAGGAATTAAGATTTTAAGACCATATGAAAAGGGGGTCGTTGAAAGACTAGGTAAATATCAGCGCACCGTAGAAAGCGGATTAGTTGTAATTATACCATTTATTGAAACCATTCGGAAAGTTGATTTAAGAGAGCAAGTAGTTGATGTTCCTCCCCAAGAGGTGATCACCAAAGACAACACCGTGGTTGTCGTGGATTGTGTAATATTCTATGAAGTAGTAGATCCCTTTAACGCAGTATACAACGTGGTAAACTTTTATCAGGCCATAACTAAACTTGCTCAGACCAATTTGAGGAACATTATTGGTGATCTAGAACTGGATCAGACATTAACCTCCAGGGAAATGATTAACACCCAACTAAGAGAAGTGTTAGATGAAGCCACTGATAAATGGGGTACTAAAGTCGTTCGGGTGGAGATTCAGCGAATTGAACCTCCTAAAGATATTGTGGAGGCCATGTCCAAACAAATGAAAGCTGAAAGGATGAAAAGAGCTGCAATACTCGAAGCTGAAGGTTACAAACAATCTGAAATCAAAAAAGCAGAGGGAGATAAACAGGCAGCTATTCTCGAGGCTGAAGGTAAAGCAGAAGCCATTAAAAAAGTGGCTGATGCCGATAAATACCAGGAGATCGCCATTGCGGAAGGTGAAGCTAAGGCAATACTCAATGTTTATGGGGCAATACACGAAGGAGACCCCACCAATGATTTAATAGCAATTAAATACTTGGAATCCCTTCAAAAAATTGCGGATGGTCAGGCTACCAAACTATTCTTACCTGTGGAGGCTACAGGAATCTTGAGCTCCATTGCTGGAATATCAGAAGTATTAAATGATGATAATAGAAGCAAAAAAGAAAAAATTGAAGAAAATATAAGTGCCCAGAATCCAATGCGATAAACACTTATAACTTCTTTTTTAATTTCTTTTTATTGGAATATTTCTTCCCAATTACCCTTCTTTTAAGTTAATTATTGCTTTAAAAACATTATACTCCTTAAATAGATGATAGAAATATTTATTAAAGTTTACCTTCAAAATAATTAATCATGAAGTCCAGAGCAAGAAATTTAATTTTAATTGCAGGACTCATTCTGGTTCTATTTTTATCCCTAGGCGCATTAAGTGCTCACCAACCACGTCTAGATACTGAAACTTACGTTTCTATTGAAAATCCGATCATAGTGGATAATCCAGAAATTTCTCAAGCATTCTACGGCAATTTAAAGGGAACATCAGCTTATTATCAGATAAATTCAGATAAACCATTCAAATTATATCTCAACTTGCTGGTGCCCACCAGCCCAGGACAGGGTGGTGAGTTCATCTCGGCACAAGTGACTGATGAATCTGGAAAGGTAGTGATGTTTTTAAACGGAACTAACTCAACCTGGACCCCCTATTTTGAGGAATTTGGAGGAGATTATTATCTTAAAGGCCCGGAAGCCACTCTTGAAGTTCCAGCAGGAACCTATAACATTAAAATATTCAATTCGCAAAACCAGGGAAAATATTCATTAGCTATAGGAAAAATTGAGTCATTCCCTGTCAACGAAGCCCTAACCGCCCTATTGACTTTACCTCTCTTAAAAGAGCAATTCTTTGCCAAACCAATCACCACCATTTTTTTAGAGTTTTTGGGAATTATTCTTGCACTAGGAAGTCTAATTGTTCTCTTCACCCTTATGCTAAAGTCCCTGAAGTCTGAAGAAATGGAAGAAATTACTCTTAAGGTATTTAAAGCCATAAAACCAGTATTATGGTATGGAACAATTATTACTGTTGTTGTTTGGGCTTTGGTAATGTACAACAATCCTCTAAACATATTAGGGTTAGTCAACACTCTGGTTCTAGTAATAATCATAATAATGACCTGGTTGGTTGGTTCAAAAATTTCAAAGGCCATTTCTGGGAATATACCCATAATATCTTCTATTTTACTGATTATTTTCTGGGCGATATTCGCATTTTTGGCCATATCAGTCATTTAAGGTGATTTCATGGATGAATTTGTAGATTTAATGAAAAAACTAAGTCAGATGCAGAGTGAAGAACGTTCTGAAAAGATCAAAGAGTTGGAAGTAGATTGTGTGTGTCCCACCTGCCCTACTTACAACGACTGCGCCAAAGAAAATGGAGAAAACGTTTTTTGCATCACAGGGAAAAGTAAGGATTGTATAACTATGGAACTGGGATGTTTGTGCCCCACTTGTCCCTTAGCCCAGAAATATGGGATAGGAATCATGTATAATTTTTACTGCCACCGCGATAATGAAATAGAGCAGAGATAAAATCATGGCCCATAATGTAGTTTAGAGGTTGTAATCCATCCCTGATCTTTTTTTATACGTTATGTATTCTAAAAAATAATAATCGAATATATCGGTGAAATATGAATTTAGAAGCTATAATTATAATCTTTGCAGCTAGTATGGTTGAATTATGGATGGGAATTCCATTAGGGCTTGTTTTAGATGTAAATCCTATATTAATTGCCATTACAGCTGCTTTAGGGGCCATTTTATCTGCATTTATTGTAATCACAATTGGAGACAATTTGAGGAATCGTTTAATTAAGTGGAAATATAAGGATGAACAGGAGTTAGAAAAAAGTAGGTTGTATGAAATCTGGAATAAGTATGGAGTGATAGGATTAGGATTGTTATCACCCTTACTTTTTGGTGCACCACTGGGTGCTGCAGTGGGTGTTGCACTGGGCGCAGGTAAGGAACGTCTACTTATATGGATGAGTATAGGCATTCTAGTTTGGAGTATTGGCTTAACTCTAGCCGGATTAATGGGTTTTTTGGCCCTAGAAAATGCGGTATAATACTCTCTGAATTATTCAATCCATTTTATTGTCTGGAATAATTTTTTATGTATAATTCTTTTAAATCTATAAATAATATCAATACAGCCCCTTATGAGAAACATTTAATAGATGATCTGACGAAACATTTAATAGTATATCGGGCTAACTTTACACTCAGAAGAAGTTAATTAAGCTTATGAAATGAAGATATTGATTTTATCATAACATCAACCAACTAGAATTAGCGTTGATATTTAGTGTTATTAGAAGGTGTAAAATTGGAAAAGATAAGGATAGCTATAATTGGTATTGGCAATTGTGCCAGTTCACTGATCCAGGGTATCTACTATTACAAAGACAAAAAGCCAGATGATGCCATAGGGCTCATGCACTGGGAAATTGGCGGGTATGAACCCTCAGACATGGAAGTTGTGGCAGCATTTGATATTGACGCACGTAAAGTAGGGATGGATGTGAACGAAGCCATTTACGCGCCACCAAACTGTACCAGCATATTCTGCCCTGACATCAATACAAGTGGAGTCAAAGTAGAAATGGGTTGTCTCTTAGATGGAGTAGCACCCCACATGGCAGATTATCCTGAAGAACATACCTTTGTTGTTTCAGAAGAGCCAGAAAAAGGTAAAGAAGAAATTGTGAAAATACTCCGGGAAACCCAGACAGAAATTCTCCTAAACTACTTACCTGTGGGATCAGAAAAAGCAGTACGATTCTACGCAGAATGCGCCCTGGAAGCAGGTTGTGCATTCATAAACTGCATGCCCGTATTCATTGTCAGTAACCAGGAGTGGGCTGCCCGATTTGAGGAAAAAGGAATTCCAATGGTCGGAGATGATATTAAAGCCCAAATCGGGGCCACTATCACCCATAGAACTCTGGCCAACCTCTTCAGAGAAAGAGGGGTGGAGCTGGAACGAACCTACCAGCTTAATACTGGGGGGAACACCGATTTTTTGAATATGCTTAACCGGAACCGTCTTGACTCTAAAAAAGAATCTAAAACAGAGGCAGTTCAGTCAGTTCTGGGTGAAAGATTGGATCCAGATAATATACACATTGGCCCCTCAGATTACGTACCCTGGCAGAAGGATAACAAACTCTGCTTCCTCAGAATGGAGGGTAAAACCTTTGGAGACGTTCCCATGAACATTGAACTACGTCTCAGTGTGGAAGACTCACCAAACTCTGCAGGATGTGTGATAGATGCCATTAGATGTTGTAAGTTAGCCCTTGAAAGAGGTATTGGCGGGCAGCTCACATCCATCAGCGCCTACACCATGAAACACCCCCCAGAACAGTTCACCGATGATGTGGCTGTGGAAATGGTGGATGAGTTTATTGAGGGTAATAGGGAACGATAATAATATCCTTTTTCCCATCAAAAACTTATTAAAACATCATTTTATGGCTAAAAAATAATTCTGTTATAAACTTTTATTTTATTTGTATGAAAAGCCATAATGCATTTGAACATATTATTTTCATAATTTTTGGATAATAAGCAAGAATAAGATGAATACAGATATCAACAACACAACCCAATTATGAAAAAATTTCTATCTTTCTCAGCTTGTATTGTAGAGTTTTAAGGTAAGGATATAAGGAAGTTCGCACTATCTATATAAGGAATTAAAGATTCTATTCATGACAAGTTTATCCAATGTGTGAGGATCACCATGACGAAGATAAGGCTAATTGAAACCGCTTTTAGGGATGCACATCAGTCACTCCTGGCGACACGGATGAGAACACAAGATATGTTACCTATCGCTGAAAAAATGGATAAGGTAGGATATTTCTCACTGGAATGTTGGGGTGGGGCTACCTTCGACACCTGCATCCGCTACCTTAACGAGGACCCCTGGGAAAGGTTAAGGAGCCTAAAAGAGCTGGTGAAGAAGACTCGACTGCAGATGCTTCTACGAGGACAGAACCTTGTCGGTTACAAACATTACCCCGACGATGTGGTAAAAGAATTCGTGGAAAAAGCCTATACAAATGGAGTGGACGTATTTCGAATATTTGACGCATTGAACGATGTTCGTAACATGGAAATAGCAATAAAAGTGGCTAAAGAACAGGACGCCCATGTGCAAGCAACATTAAGTTACACCACTAGCCCCTATCACACTATTGATAAATTTGTGGAAATAGCTAAGGAATTAGAAGCCCTGGAATGTGATTCACTGGCTATAAAGGACATGGCAGGACTTATATCACCCCATGATACATATGAAATAGTTAAAACTTTAAAAGATGAAACTGACCTTTTAATAAATCTGCACTGCCACTGCACCAGTGGTATGACCCCCATGAGTTATTATGCTGCATGTCAGGCTGGTGTTGACCTTTTAGATACTGCCATATCACCATTATCATGGGGAGCATCCCAACCGCCCACTGAAAGTGTTGTAGCAGCCCTCAAAGGAACACCTTTTGATACTGGGTGCGATTTAAAACTCTTAACCGAGATTAAAAAGTATTTTGAAGAAATTAGAGAAAAATATAGCGGTATTCTTGATCCAATTACCGAACGAGTTGACACTGATGTTCTCCTCTACCAGATACCTGGAGGAATGCTCTCCAACTTTGTTTCTCAACTGAAACAACAGGATGCACTGGACCGTTATGAGGATGTTCTGAAAGAAGTTCCAAGGGTTAGAAAAGATCTGGGGTACCCACCCCTGGTGACCCCTACCAGCCAAATTGTTGGAATACAGGCAGTTATGAACGTTCTTGGCGAAGAGAGATATAAAAATCCATCCAAAGAGGTTAAAGAATACGTTAAAGGATTCTATGGAAGGCCACCAGCACCTATTAACCCCGAAATTGCCCATAAAATAATAGGTGATGAAGAACCTATAACTTGCCGTCCTGCAGACCTCCTGGAGCCAGAACTGGAAAAGTTCCGCAAAAAAGGAGAAGAAATGGGCATCATCAAAAAAGAAGAAGATGTTTTAACCTTCACTCTCTATCCTGCTGTTGCCCCTAAATTCCTAAAGGGTGAAGCAGAAGAAGAACCATTAACACCACCTAAAAGTGATTCTCCCGGTGAAGAACATGCTTCATTGCCAACCGAATATCAGGTGGACGTTGATGGTGAAAGTTTTCAAGTTAAGGTTGTTCCCACTGGTTTTATGGAAATAGAATCCATAAATGAGTCTAAAAGCTCGGGCCCTGTGGAAGGTGGGGTTAATTCGACCATGCAGGGAATGATTCTGAAGTTAAAGGTTAATGAAGGTGACAATGTTAAAGAGGGAGATGTAGTGGCTGTTTTAGAAGCCATGAAAATGGAGAATGATGTCCATGCCCCAGAATCAGGAGTGGTTCAGAAGATCTTTGTGGAAGAAGGTGACACTGTGGGCACCGGAGAAACATTGATGGTCATCAAATGATCCCATCATCTTTTTCTTCAAATTTTATTTTTGATCAAAATCCTATCTTATCCTAAAAAACTAAATACTCTAGTTTTATAATTTTTTTTGAAGTAATTCTTTAAATGAATTCATCTCCAGCATTTCATGCTCTTTCCAATATTCATAATCTGCATTGAGAGCATCCTTATGCATTACCTTGTCTTTCATTTTCTGGAATGAATATTCAAGCCATTTATCTGATTCTATTCTTTTTTCCCCATTTAAGAAGGTATAAACTTCATTTGCAGCTTTATCAGCCGATTTTTGAGCACTTTCAGGGTCAACAATTGTGCTTGGTAATGTCCCAATAGTATCCAAAGAATATATTGTTTTTACCCCTGATACGCTCAATAATAAGCGTAGATATTGGTGAACTTCTTCTAGACCAGACCCTGCAGTTGTTGATACTGTTACTCCTGATTTTCCAGCAAGTCTTAGAGTATGATACCAGTTTACCAGTCTATCCAGAAAAGTTTTCATCTGTCCTGATACATGTAAGGCATATACTGGAGATCCCCAAATAATTAAGTCAGATCCCATCATTTCTTCCTTTAAAAAGGCCATATCATCTTTTTTATCAAGGGGACACTGTCCATGAGTCATACAGGACCAGCAACCAGTACATGATTGGATATTCACATCCCCGGCCGTGAATAAGGAGTATTCGATGGCTCTATTTTTCTCCAAGAGTTTGTCTATCATCATTTTCGTCAGAGTGTAAGTGTTTGATCTTTTTTGTAAGGGGCTGCCTATAAATCCAAATATTTTGATCTCTTCATTTATTTTCATTTTTATGCTCCTTAATCAGAATTTGCATATAAAATTTTCCATAAATTTTCAGCAAATTCTTGTTTTTCTTTGCCCAATACTCCAAAAAACTCCTTATTAATAGTTTCAGAAATTTTTGATGCTTTTTCTAGAGTTTTCAATCCTTTATCAGTCAAATGTACATATTTCGCCCTTGGGTCTTTACCTTCCTTTATTCTATCAATGAAGCCTTTGTCTTCCAGTGTTCTGATAATTTTTGAAGTTACCATGACATTGGTCTGGGTGAAGTTGGCCAGTTTAGTCTGGGTAATTGGTTTTCCCTCTTTTTCAAGCCAGGCCACCCCCAATAATAGAGCGAAGTGACTGTGGGTTAAATCAACTTTTCTAAGAGATTTGTTGATTTTACGTTGCCATAGATATGTGATTTTCCAGAATAATATCCCAGTCATTTCTTCAGGCTCTTCCAGCCATTTGTATAAGTTATTTTTCATTTAATCGCCTGTTATGATTTTTGTGACTTTATTATAAATATTATAACCTTTGTATAATATATACTATGATTATTATATATAATGATTATATAAATTTATTGGTAAATTTATTTATGAAATAATTCAAGACATAGTAATGGAGAGATATCAATGAGCTTGAAAGATATTTATTCAAGAATAATATCAAAATCAGAGGCAAATAATAGTTTTATATTCATTTTAAAGAATAAATTACCATTTTCCCACCATTAGGGGAAGATTTTATACTTCAAGAAGATGAAATATCCTGCAAGGTTAAGGTAGAATCTTATCCCTGCACCTGCAGAGGGCCAGAACGACCCCATGAACATTACTTTATAAAATGGAATGGATTGCAACCCGGAAATAAAGTAGAAATTAGAAAAAATAGCTCTAAAAATAATGAATATACTATAAAAACATTCTTTTAAAAATACCATCAAAAACTGAAGAATAATAACTTAAATTAATCACTTAGTTACGTATTCGGTTTCATCCCCAACCCCAGCAAATTTAAAGGCCCTTTTACGCCTCATACATGACTCACAAACTCCGCAGTGCTCTGGTCCACCCATGTAACATGAATAACTGATATTCATTGGTGCGCCTATCTCTTCACCCATTTTCACTATTTCTTTTTTATCCATCTGGATCAATGGGGCTTCTATCTGAACATTTTCCAGGGATCCTATTTCCAGGACTTGATTAAATGCATCTAAAAATTCTTTAGAATTATCAGGGAATGTTGCAGCTTCTTCTAAGTCCCAACCCACAATTATCTTCTCGGCACCCTCTGCCTCTGCAAATGATAATGCAATGGAGGTGAACACCACATTTCTACCAGGAACCCACACTTTCCGGGCGGTTTCATCACAAACTCCTTTATCATCTAACTGTTCTACTCCTAGTTTTGGAACATCTTCATCACTGGTTAAGGCAGAGCTACCCAACCCTGAGAGCCATGGTAGTTCAATAACTGTGTGTTTAAGATCTAATTCGTCACATATCGCCTTTGAAGATTTGATTTCCATCTTGGCACTTCTCTGACCATAATCAAATGTTATAGCGTGAACTTCATAATCTTGAGCCAAAATGGAAGTGGATACAGTAGAGTCTAATCCTCCTGAAAGGACTGATATCGCTTTTTTTCTGTTTGGATTGTTCATTTTCAGCACTTTTATAGAATAACTATTGCTTAGACTTCAATCTTAAGGTTCGATCCTGGATAGATTTTTCATAGTCCTCGTCGGAAATATTTGGATCCTTGAGTTGGTTGAATATGTTACAGGGTAGTTTTGAACATTTCCCACAATTAACGTACACATTATCATTAACCGCACAGTTGAAAATGGGGCAAATCTTTTCTGGCATTACTTCCTCTGCCCAAAATGTTTTTCCTTTAATTTCATAGCATCCAGGGCATTGTTGTTCAAAAAACTCACATTCTTCACAAATTAGTCCACATGCTGCAATATCCATAATTTTATTCACCCAAATTTGTTTTTTGGTTAATAATCCTTATAACATCCTTTAAAGGAATATCCATCTGATTTGAAACTTTTCTGGCATCCTCATATTCAGCAGTTACATTTACTATTTCTCCATCTATCTCTGCCACCTTCACCCTCACTGTCTTGACTTGGCCGTTAAAATCAATCTTTAACGGGATTACCTCCCGCTTTACTATGTTCCTGTGCACATAAGGAATGATTCTAACTCCAAGGGTCCCTGTTTCACGAATTATAATCTCTGAAAGAACATCACACATATCTAATTTAGTAATCACTCTTAAAAGATGTCCTGGCCTGTTTTTTTTGGCTATAGTGGGAATTATAGTAACATCCAAAGCCCCTTCTTCCATTAACCTGTCCACAGTGTGGCCTAATATTTCTCCGGTAACATCGTCGAGGTTAGTTTCCAGGATGGAGATTGTATCAATGGGAAGTGGAGTAGTGCCTGTAACTATCCGTAAAACATTAGGAAATTCCAGATCGAGTTTTCCGGCACCATAAGAAACATTCTGGTTAATTATCACTGGATAAAAATCAGTGAATTCATCCACCATATTTACCAGCAAAGCAGCACCAGTAGGAGTAGTTAATTCATAATTTACAGGACCACCTATGACCGGGACATTTTTAAGTATTTCCAGAGTGGCAGGTGCAGGTACACTCAGATTTCCATGTCTAGTTTTTATTCTGCCCCCTCCAAGGGCAGGAGGAAGTCCATAAACTTTTTTAGCCGCAAATCCTAGCTCATGAAATGCATATGAAGAGCCCATTATATCTGCAACAGCATCAGCAGCTCCAACCTCATGAAAATGGATTTTGTCAAGACCAATGCCATGCACATGGGATTCTGCGAGTGCCAGTGTTTTGAACACTTTTTTAGCGAATTCTAAAATATCTGGTGTGACTTTTTCGTGGTTTATCCCATCTAGAGTTTCAATTAGATCGTTATAAGCTATGGAGTTGTGGTCAGAACATTGGACATCTGCAAAAACGGACTTAATCCCTGATTTTTTGATAAGGCCTATTGTAACATTCACTTCGCCAAAATGAGACCCATAATATTCCATGATGTCTTTAACTGATTCAGGATCTGCTCCTGAGTGAACTAAGGCCCCTATCATCATGTTTCCAGATATTCCTGATTGTTGAGGGTCAATTACTATCACCATAACTTTAAATCCTCCAAGATTACCATTTATTCTTTTTAAACCCGATTAATTCAAGCATTAGTCCCTATTTTATGCTTATTTTATGTAATTATAAATCTATTTAATGTCATTAAAATGGTTGATGTATGCTTTTCTCATTTTCTAGGAAATTTTATATAATTGATTCTATACTATAATAAAATGACTCAAAAAGAGTTTGACTCACAACTATGAGGTGAAATATATGAAAAGAAGAAGGAGTAGGACTATTTTAGATAGGAAAGGGTTTATAGAGAAGATGATGGCCGATACTGCGAAAACTATCGACAGTATCAGTAAGGACATCAATAAATCCATTGTTGACTACACATTTGTCCCTGGAAAAGATATTCTCGAGACAGATGAGAGTGTTATCGTCCATGTAGACTTGCCAGGTGTTGACAAGAAGGATATTGATCTGGATGTCACCGAAACCAGGGTTCGAGTTAAAGCCAGTTTCGACATTGAACAGGAGATAAATCGTGGCAGCCACTTAACTCTACATGACCGAAAATCGGGGGTTGTTCGCAGAACTGTAAGACTACCCAAGAAGGTTATTCCCCAGGAAGCTGAAGCAGAATTTGAAAATGGCGTCCTCACTGTAGAAATTCCCAAACAGGAAAAAACCGAAAGCTTCAAAGTTAAAATCAAGTAACTCGACAAATAGGTTTCATTTACCTATTTTTTTATTTTTAACTTTTTTTACTAATTATGACTTTTTTATAATAAATCTCATTTCAGTTGAATCTAAAATATCCCTAAGACTTATGCTCTAAATTCAATAAATGATGATCAGAGGTTAAAAAATTGAAATTAAGTTGGAAACAGATAAAAAGAAAAATAGGCTTTCGAGGGCCTGTAATGTTAATGCTGGTTATTTTTCTACCCATTCTAATGATCATATATTCACCGGTGAAAATAGTTTTAGGTTCACTTAATGGAGTTATGACCTTCAGTTCAGTTATTTTTATTTCATGGATGATCTTGTCAATTTTTGCTGGTCGTGGAGTTTCTTGTGGTTATCTGTGTCCTTACGGGGCTTTGCAGGAAGTGATGGGTGGATGGATACTCAATAGAAAAGCAAAATCTAGTAAAGCTACAAAAATTAAATATTTATCGTTTGCATGTTTTTTAGGTTTGATAATCTATTCTAGAATAGCCATGGGAGGCGTCAGAGGTTTTGATCCTCTTCTTATTAGTTCTCAACTGAATTTTGTGGGAATAAACAGTTTTGGAGTAATGTTTATTGTCTTAATTTTTATGGTAGGAGTAGGGTTATTTAGCTTGTTAGGTAACAGGGCATTTTGTTGTTATCTATGTCCTCAAGCAGTTTTCCTGAACATTGCCAATAAAATATCGCGATTTATTAGAATTCCTTCCTTAACCATTAAGGCAGTTCCCGATAACTGTAATGATTGTAAACTTTGTAACCATGCCTGTCCTATGGGTTTGGAAGTGGAATCTATGGTTAACAAAACTGAAACGATACATTCTTTGGATAATTCTGATTGCATATTATGCGGTGACTGTATTCGTGCATGCAAAAAAGAAGCAATAGCTTACTCTTTCAACATCCCTGAAAAATAGAGTAGAAAAAAGATTCAGATCTAATAAAAAGGAATTTGATCTCTCATAATGATATATTATTCACTAAGAAATGATAGATCACTTTTTATCAGGTAAATTTACCATGTGAAAGGCGTAAAAACGGGCAAATCCACAGTCCCGGCAACGTATTTTGATGTTATACTGATCTACCTCTACATCATGAATAGTGGCATCTCCACAGTTATAACAGCTGGCACCTTTTTCAAGTTTCCATTTTTTCACAACCATTACTTTTCCTCCTTCTCTACACCCTTAACAAGGTAGTAACGAGCAGCCCCACAATTAGTACACCATATTTTCGCTTTATTCATATCTATTCTGATTCTCTGAACAGCATTTTCACCACAGTAAAAGCAAGGAACTTCTTTTTCTAATAACCATGTTTCAGCCCGTTCTGATTCCTTTTGCTTATAGTTCACTATGATACGTTTTATAGGAACTTCTAGAATGGTATATTTCTCACCTTCCAATGACTCCATTATCTCTTCAACTATTTTGTCAGTTTTATCCTCATCAACCACACTACAGATGAGCATAGCATCATTAGCATAGTCCCTGATGAGCCCCACCGCTGATTTAGGGTCTTCTTTTATGGAAAATCCTTTCCAATCCTGAGGAGACATACCTTTATATTCAAGAACATAGAACCCAGTAATACCTGCATCAACAAGGGCATTCATGGCTTTTCCCAGGTTTTCTACTTCAACAAAGACTCTAAGATGAACTTTCAAAAATAACACCTCCATTTGTTGATCTGGCCATATACTACCGTTGGAATATCCTAATTATCACCGGCTATTACATACGCTAGATAATTTTAATGATATTTATGTTACCATATATCTAAATAATTTATCCATATAGTAGTAACATGCATTATATCAATGCCAAAAAATAATAAAAACAGAGTTATTCTCCTTATTTAGAGTTAAATATTAAGAATAACACCCCCTTAGTAATATTTAGAATTAATAGGTGTTTTTAATGGAAGAAAAAGGAATATCTAACTCCATTTATGAATTTATGTCAGAGGCGGGGGTTGAAGTACCCCAATTGGTGGAAGCTGGTCTGGAGCTTCTGGCAGGAGTTGAGAAAACAGAAAAGTTAGAAATAGCTCTGGAAAAACAAATCAGGAAATCCTTGGAAGATATAAACGTAGTAGTATTGATTGTGGCTGGTATTCGTGTTGAGGATGATCTTAAAAATCATCGCATTGAAGGGGTTGATGTTGAGGATGATCCTGCATACTTGTACTCGGATGAGGTTCTGGGAATGGCTATTGCCAACCAGATCGCTGGTAGCAAGGCCATATTTAACTTTAAAAGATATGATGAGGCAAAACCGGGGATAATTGGAACGTTAGGCCCTATGCTTGACGATGTTTTCGCCGGACTGGTTGCTGGATGCATGTCCAAACTTTTTGAGGAGTGATAAACATCATGAACACTTCAAAAGAAAAAGAAGCCCATTCAAATAACAAAATAATGGAAAATCCTCCTTTTAGTTGGCAGGGCTTTATAGGTCTGATATCTTTCTCCACCATACTACCCCTGAATATACATAGCACCATCCAGGAAATGGCAAGGTTCACATTTTTATGGCCCTTAATTGGGGCTTTCATTGGAATAATTGTGGGAGGCTTCGGATGGTTACTTATCGATCCCATCCATCTATACCCATTGTTATCAGCTGCACTGATTTACAGTCTGGCCATATCCTTCACTGGCTTCCATCATCTGGATGGATTGATTGATTTTGGTGATGGTTTAATGGCCCATGGTAGTCCAGAGCGTAGAATAGAGATTATGAGAGATAAACGAATCGGAACTGGTGGTTTGGCTATCCTTCTAACTGTTTCCCTCATAACATTCACATCCATAGCAAGTGTTCCCATGATTTACATCTTTCCCGCCCTTTTGGTTTCTGAAATAGCTGCCAAAATTAGTCTGGTAAGCTGTGCAACTTTTTCAAAATCACTGGATAATGGCACTGGAATGTACTTTATAAAGAATATGAACTGGAAATTACTCATGATTTCGGTAGTTTTAACCCTCCTTATAGGATTCTATGCATTTGAATACATTGGGATCATGGGAATAATAGGAGGAATTATTTCAGGAATTATAATGGTCTTAATAACCAGAAGAAGTTTTAAATATACTACTGGAGATATATTGGGAGCATCAAACGAAATAGGGAGAATGTTATCCCTCTTAGTCATGGTTATATTCATTTTATGGGGTTTTTAGATGGAAGTTAAAGTTTTACGGCTGGATCACCGCCGGCAACGTGATGCAAGAATTACGACCCATGTTTGCTTAACTGCAAGGGCATTAGGTGCTACCGGAGTATTTTTAAGCGGAGATCATGATAAAAAGCTCATAGAAAATGTTCATGATGTGGCTAAACGTTGGGGTGGTGAATTTCGAGTTGAATACCATAAAAAATGGGAGAACTTGCTGAATGAATGGAAAAATAATGGTGGAGAAATAATTCACCTAACCATGTATGGTGAGCCTGTGCAGACTGTTGCCCCCAAAATCCGGGAATCACTCCAAGATAAACTGGTGGTGGTGGGTGGTTCTAGAGTGCCCAGCAAAGTGTATCAAGAGGCGGATTGGAATGTTTCTGTGACCACACAACCCCACTCTGAAGTTTCATCACTGGCTCTGTTTCTCCACATGTTATATGATGGTAAAGAATTAGAATTAGAGTTCGAAGGTGGGGATATGAAAATTATACCCTCACAAAAGGGTAAAAACGTGAAAATTAGGGATAAAAGAAATGATGATGATCCTAAACTGAGAATATGAATCCCAAACCACCGATTACTAATAATTATATTTAAATCCCTAATTAAATCAGCTTATTTTTATTTTCAATATTCTATCGTCACCATTTTGGGGTGTGCCGCGACCATCACGGTTGGAAGTGCAAATGTAGAGGTATCCTTTATATTCCACCACTTCACGGATCCGGCCAAATTGTGTGAAGAAAGCCTTTTCCCCCATAACAGAACTCCCATCACTAGAAAGAGTTAATTTTCTCAACTGAGTGCCTCTTAAACCTGCCATCCAAACAGCGTTCTGGTAATATGTTATCCCTGATGGAGCCAGGGTGAATTCTGTGTATGCCCTGATTGGTTTGATATATCCAGTTACGGTGTTGTTTCCCTCATAATCTGGCCATCCATAGTTTTCCCCCTTCTTGATTATGTTTAACTCATCATTGGCCTCATCACCGTGGTCAGACGAGTACATAATTCCAGTAGGCCCCCAGACAATCCCCTGAGGGTCACGATGCCCATAACTGTACACGTAAGTTCCAAATGGATTATCAGACGGTATTGAACCATCCGCATTGATTCGTAGTATTTTTCCCCCAAGTGAATTCAAATCCTGCGCCAGTGCAGTGTTTCCAGCTTCTCCAGTAGTTGCGTAAAGTTTTCCATCAGGACCGAACTTCAATCTACCCCCATTATGTATTGCTGCTGCTGGAATATTATTCACTAGAACCGTCTCATTAGTTAAAGTATCATTCAGAATAAAACGTGAAATTTGATTGTTATTACCATTAGTATAATAGAGGTAAATGTAGTGGTTTTCATTGAATTTGGGATCTACTGCAATTCCCAAAAGTCCTGATTCACTATTTTGAGTTACAGTAATGTTTCCCACCGACTTAACATTAGTTCCTTCAAGAATGCTAACCTTTCCACCACGTTCTGTGAATATCAGACTGTCATCAGGTAAGAATGCCAGTGCCCAGGGTACTTCTAGGTCCTTTGCTATTGTTTCTGCACCATAAATTGTTTCATTGACACTTTTCTCTGGAGTAAATAGCATGAAAACTGCAAAAATTGCTATTATAATAAGTGGTATTGCAGTGATAACCAGGAAACTTCTTCTCATCCCATATCCCCATTTTTATTTATTTAATTTAAGTTACATTAATTTTTGGAAAAATGAATATATGAACATTTAAAGAATTTTAAAGAAGAATTATTTAAAAGAATTTGAACTTAGAAAAATAGAAAAATATCCATACACATCACACGGGTGTATAATATGATCAAAATAATTGACCACTTACTGGTGCAGGAAAAGCTCACCCTAATTAGGGAAGAAGAAATAGACAGAATCAATTTTAGGGGAGGAATAATTGAAATAGGGCGTTGGTTAGCATATGAGCTGGCAAACACTCTTGAAAAAGAGAATATAACAGTTCAAACCCCCCTAGGTACTGCAGATGGCGTAAAGATAAAATATAAAGATGATATTGTGGTGGTAAATGTCCTAAGAGCAGCTATCCCCCTGGTGGAGGGGATTTTAAGAGTGTTTAAAGATGCCCAATACGGTGTGGTGGGTGCCTGGAGAAAAGATGACCCCCCATTTCCTGTTGAAGTTGGCTACATTAAACTGCCTACAGTGGATGATAAGATAGTGGTAGTTGCAGACCCCATGTTGGCCACTGGAAATAC
>JAHKLP010000112.1 GCA_020855015.1 Methanobacterium sp. | reverse complement strand
ATATATGGAAGTCCTGTGAAGATCTGAGAATTTTAGATATTCCTTTCCTGGTTCTCAGCCCACAACAGCACAGGGTTATTGAAGAGCAGGGCATGAAACAAGGTGCAGAAAGGGTACTGGTAAAACCTTTAGTGATTAAAGAGCTTTTACTCCTGGTGAAGAGCCTGGTGGAAAATTAGGTGGGTGTAATGGAAACCATTTTAATATCAATGGTCAACCGTCAAAACAGTCAGATGGTCGGTGATCTGTTGGGGTCTGAATACCGGACCATCTATGATGAATCAGAACTTGACATAAATTCCAAGGAAAGTTTAGATCTTATAATCATGGATCTTCCTTCATGGTCACCCCAGAGGGAGGAGTTGAAGGTAAAAAAAGAAAAAGAAAAACCACTATTCTTACCATACCTCCTGGTTGCATCTCCTAATGATCTGAAAAAAGTCCAAGGAGTATGGGACAGTTTTGATGAAGTTATCTCTCCACCCATAACCAAAATGAAACTCCTATCCAGAGTTCAAGTTTTACTACAAACCCGTCGCCTTTCAGTGCAGGTCAACCAGTTACTGCAGGATAAAGAAATGCTAATGAAGGAGATACACCACCGCGTGAAGAACAATCTAATGGTGATTTCCAGTCTCCTGAATTTGCAATCAAGGTATATTAAAGATGAAAAATCCAAGGAAATTTTCAAGGAAAGCCAGAACCGAGCCCAATCCATGGCTCTTATCCACGAGCGCTTATACCGATCCACAAATATGAAAAGCATTGATTTTGCAGATTACATCCGTTCACTCACTCGGGATCTGTTCAACACCTACTCCACCCAGGAGGACAGGATCGATCTTAAGATGGATGTGGAAGACGTGGAAGTTGATATTGACAATGCAGTGCCCCTGGGATTGATAATCAATGAAATTGTAACTAACAGCCTTAAATATGCATTCCCAGATGAAACTGCAGGGACTATCAGCATTAGTTTCCATAAACAGAAAGATCAATACCTTCTGGAGGTTAGTGATGATGGTATTGGAATCCCCGAAGAATTTGAAGTGGAAAAAAGTGACAGCCTGGGAATGATGCTCATAAACAGTCTCACCTATCAGATTGGAGGGGAGCTGGAGATGGAGCGCAGTCCAGGAACCACATTCCGCATCAAATTTAAAGACCCAGAATTCGCTTGAACCATTTTCTTGGATTGTTTTTCTGTTATTCTATCAATGATCCTTTTTTTTTATTGTAATGGAAGCCCCAGTTTACAGGGTATTAAATGGTAGTGTATGGTCAGTAAACTGATGAACCCCAGTAAGATCCATTCTCCATCTACAAATATTTCCATCCGTAGACGGTTTTTTACTTTATAAAAATAGATGATGTATATGTAGCAGTAAATTAAGCAGAAAATTAATGGTAGCATAAGGGGCTGGAAGAAGCCACAGGATATGGAAATAAGGATCAGTATGCTCAGGGTGGTATTCAAGACCAGAAGAAGTAGAACAGTTCTGGAAGGACCCATAACCACAGGGATAGTTCTGGTTCCTATCTTTTTATCTCCTTTGAAATCCATCAAATCAAACAAAACCGTGTTAATAAAGCTTTTTATGAAAAAGAAATAGAATATTAACACCATCATCAGAAAATTAATTTTACCATCCACTATGGGGAGAAATGTATTGCCCACAGTCCAGCTTAGAGCAACTATCATGCTTTTAACAGGGAATATGTCCTTCAGTCGAGGTATGCGTGGATGAATCTTTATGCTGTATATTATTCCCACCATCAGGGGAAACAGAATAATCAAGAGAACCTTCCAACCATAAAAACATCCAATTATCACTGCCAGGAAATATGTAATCCCGGTACTGTATTTAAATAATTTTTTATTCCTCAATATTAGATTTGTCCGGTCCGGATTGTTTAGGCGGTCTTCTTTTATGTCAGTAATTTTGTTAAGCCCGTAAACCGAGTATATCACCAGGAAGGTAGTAAATATGAGGGGATAAGCCTGGGGAGTGCAGTATAAAGAAAATGAAAAATAGGTTTTAAAACAGCCACTCATGGCTATGAATAGGGAACTTGATGTTATTATTATTAAAAATCGTCGGAAAAATTCAAATCTGGAATTTTTGAGACTGGTTTCGATAATATTCAAATAGCGTGTTACCCCAGGCAACAGCGTCATGATCATCACTTATCAGATCTTTGGTGTTATCATAATCTCCGTGTTCATGGAACAAACCCAAAGATAAATATTTATCAGTAACAGTGAAAGCAATTCTCACATCTTTATTGATAACCCCTAATTTGACGTTTCCTTTTGCCATAGAGTTTTCAAGTAGTTTTAAATTATCTGAATCAAGGCCTTGTATGATTTTTTGGATTATATCGTTGGTTAATATAAGTTCCACATCAATATCATTTTCCAGTATAAGATATTGGAATAATTCGATGTAGTTAAAACGAAAAATTGATGAAACACCTTTAATATAATTAGATTTTAATATGAGTTCCTGATATTTTTCATGAGGTTTGTAAATTTCTCCTGACTCTGATTCAACCAGGGATGATTGGTATAAGTCGCCTATTCTCTTAATTAATTCTGGGGGAATTCCTGAAAGGTCATGGTTCAACCAAAATTTCTGGAATTTGCTGATAACTGCAGTTGTCCTCATATTTTCCATAAGGTTGTAGGTTACTAACAGGCCAAAAGGGGTGAGGATGTATTTTTCACCTTCTTTGGAGGTGATTTTCTTTTTTTCCAGGTTGCTGAGATTGTAAGATATGGTAGAACTGCTAATTCCTATTTCCTTTTTCAGTTCACTCATGGTTTGAATGCCTTCACAAAGACAAATCAATATTTTAACCCTAACAGAAGAACCAGAAGTGTATTTCAGTAAATCTTTAACATCCTGATAGATTTCAATATATTCTAGAGTAATGTGAATCACCCCCGCCCATAATTATTCGGATACAATCTAAATGCAGTTAATTTTTTTAAATGTAATTATTTTGTATTAATTATTAATATAATCATAAGTAATTTATATTATTTGGTGGTAACTACTTAATCCATCAAATAATATTTTGACAACATCTGCTAACTTGATATTACACGATTTACCTTAGGTAAATCTAACGAGAGCCAATATTTATTCACGAAAAAATAGCGGATCTTATTTTTTTTAGCAGCTAAATACGCAGATGACCAGTTATAAATCCAGAAAATAATCCAGAAAAAGAGGACCCAATTACTAGAACTAAATTAAAATATCGATTTTAAAAAAAGAAAATAAGTAGGTTACACTACGATGTAACCGTCTCCTCCACATTTACTGCATACTATTTTACCGTCTCCACCACATGCAGTACATTGGGTCTGGCTTCCGCCACCGCTTCCGCCACAGGTAGGGCACGTAGCTTCGTGGCAGGCAAGCACAGCTATTATTTTCATTACATTAGGATGCATTTGGTTATTCTCATCGTAGTAGACTTTACCATCTCCACCACAGGTGGGGCATGATCCTGATCCTATGAGTCCATCTCCACCACAGTTTCCACATTTCAGGATTCCAGTACCTCCACAGTATGTACATTTAACTGTCTTTGCCTCAACTTTTTCCTGGCTATCGTTCTTTTCAGTATCATTTGCAGGGGCAGTTGTGGCTGCAGGTTTTGTTGGTTCGACCTTTGCAGTGTCATCATTAGGCAATAAAAAACTACAAGCTGTGGCTCCACCAATGGCCACGATAACAACAACAATGGCTATTAAATATTTCTTGTCCATATATTCACTTCCTAACAATACTATTTTTATTAACAATTTTACATAATTACTATCTAATTGTAATAACTATGATATATATCTTACAATAATTTTCAGTCACCAGTATAACACAAATGAATATAAACTATTTAATAATGAAAATACTTGATTTAACAGTTTTTTATAAAGTAATAACTTATTGACAGCAATATAATTAAATAATATAGTAATAAAATAAAAAAAACAACATTTTTTCAATTATTCTTTAATATTCCCTTCTTTAACCTGGTTTTGATAGTAATCACACAGTTCCTGAAGTGGACATTCCTCATGTAATGGTGCTTGAGGCCGGCAGATTGTCTGTCCAAACTGCACCATTAAATCGTTAAGTTCAATCCAGTATTCCTTGGGAACTATTTTTTCAAGTTCTTCCTCTGTTTCTTCAGGTTTTTGGGTGTTGACCAAGCCCAATCGATTGCTAATGCGGTGAACATGAACATCAACGGGTATGGCTGGTTTTTGGAAACCGTAGACTAGCACACAGTTTGCAGTTTTACGTCCCACCCCTGGAAGTTCCAGAAGACCTTTAATATTGCTGGGAACCCTGCCTTTGAAATCATCCAGTAGTTTACGGGAAACTTCCACAATCCTCCGGGCCTTTACATGGTAAAAACCAGCAGGACGAATCAATGGCTCTAAAAGGGCAGGATCAGCATGGGCAATGTCATTAATGGTTTCGTATTGGGAGAAAAGTTGTGCTGAGGCACGGTCGGTGTTATCATCCCTGGTTCTCTGGGATAGGATGGTTCTAATCAGCACACGGTAGGGATCACCCTCTTCAAACACTCTCAAATCGTAAAGATTCTGAAGGTTTTCCATAATCAGATCTATAGGTTTATTAAAATTAGGTTTATTAGAATTAGGTTTATTAGAATTAGAAATATCATTAATGTTAGCAGCATTATGAGGGGTTTTGATATTTACCGCCCCGATTTAACCATTTCTAGAAGAACGCCCACACCATCCATTATTCCTTCTCCTTCCTGGGCAATGGTGGGAATAACAGGGGCTTCACAATTTATTTTCAACTTTTCGGGGTTTAAATCCTGTTTATTTGAAAAAACAACATAGGGAATTTGGAATTGATCCAGACGTTCCAGGATCTCCTGATCCGTGGAGGTGATGCCGTTACTGTTATCCACTACCAGTATGGCTCCATCCAGTCCCTCGGAGAGGATCTTACGCATGAATCGAAAACGATCCTGACCAGGTGTTCCGAAGAAATGTACTTTCTCACCACTGATGAGGGTGTTACCATAGTCCAGACCAGTGGTAGTTCCGTTATATTCTACCTTAGCCTTATTATGGCAGATCTGTTCTAAAGTGGTGGTTTTCCCAGAATTATAGGCACCCATAACTACAATTTTGGTTTCCTTATTTTTCTTCATTTTAATCGCCTGAAGATCTAGTGAAATACTTCCCTACTAAACGCATCTGAATAGTGTGCATCTACATATCAATGTTCCCAGATTAACATACTCAAAACATGATTCGGTTAAATAATCATTAATTATGGTATTAACCATGGTCTCATATATAAGTATTTCCTTATTAGGGTATGTTTCATCACCTAATTATGACATCCACCATCAGATGCTATCTGCTAAAGGCTATCATCATCAACCGGTATTGCATGATAGTATTCTTTATAGATTGCTATCCCATAGGGATATTCATCATAGATTGGTATTGCATGATGATGTTCTGCATTAAACAGTATTCTCTTAAATTATTAATCATCATAATATATCAAATAAAAAGAACATTACTGGTAGGATTCCTAGGATGAAAATTAGAGCTTTATAATGTTTCCACAGGACATCCTAATCTTTGCATAACTTGGGGGAAGTTGGGGAAGGATACTTTATGGACTGATGCATTTTGGATACTCATTCCTCCAGTTACCAGCCCCACCAATGTCAGGGCCATAACCAGACGATGGTCGCCATGGCTTTCCACCAAACCACCATGTGCTCCTCCCTGGATAGTAAGACCATCCTGTTCCTCTTTAAGTCTAACTCCCAGTTTTGAAAGTTCAAGAGCCATGGTGTGCACTCTGTCAGTTTCCTTGAACCGAGCGTGCTCCACTCCAACAATATGGCTAGTTCCCTGAGCCACACTGGCCAGTGCGGCAACTGTTGGCAGTAGGTCCGGAGTGTTTTCCAGATCAACATCAATCCCATGAAGTGATGCAGTTAAGAGTTTCCCATTGGGTGTAGTAGCTTCATCAACTGAATAATGATTGGGATTGCTATTGCCAGGACCACTGATCATAACATGATCCTTTGCCAGGCGTATCTGAGCGCCCATTTTCTCTACAATCTCCAGGATTACCTTATCGCCCTGTTTAGAATCTGAAAAAAGGTTTTTAACTGTTACATCTCCGTTGAGAATGGCACCAGCAGCAATCAGGTATGATGCAGAGGAATAATCACCTTCAATTGTGTAATCTCTGGCCTGGTAGCTCTGATTTTCAAGGTGGTAATGTTTTTCTCCTGTCTGATGGACATTCACCCCAAATTTTTCCATTATATCAATGGTCATGCCCACGTAGGGTCGGCTTTTAAACTCACCCACCACCTCCAAGTCCACGGGGTTCTCAGCGTAGGGAGCTGATAATAATATGGATGAGATGTACTGCGAACTCACATCACCCTTAATCACAGTTTCACCTCCACGGAAACCACTTTTCACTATAATCGGAGGTAGCCCATCATCATTTTTGGAGAATGCTTCCACACCTAATGGTTTAAGGGCATCAAGGAGCTGTTGCATGGGACGTTTCTGCAGTGAATCATCACCAGTCAGTTCAGTGTGTTCTGGTGCCAGACTGGCCATTGTGGTTAAAAAACGCAGAGTTGTTCCACTGTTTTCAAGGTCTAACACTTTACCCGGGTTTTTAAGAATACCTCCAGTGCCATGAACAGTACAGTGATCATCACATTTTTCTATTTCACATCCCAGTGCCTGGCAGGCCTCCAGTGTGGCCATGGTATCTGCCGAGTATAGGGGATCATGAAGGCAAGATTCACCCTGGGCAAGGCAAGCTAATAGAAGTGCCCTGTGGGTGTAACTTTTAGAGGGAGGTGCTTTCACCACTCCCCCTATTTTATCTCCCCTTTCTACTATGAGTTTCACTGAATCACCATTTTCCTTAAAAAATCATTTAAAAAATGAGTCTGGTTTATTTAAAGGTTCACTAAGTGATGTTTTTATATTATAAGTTCCACTACCAGGCCCAATTCATCCATGAGAATCAGGTCAACCTTTTCACCAGTACTCCCTACCAATTCTTTCCTGCTGGAAATATGTTCAGATGTCACCTGAGATCCTTCAATATCAATGTAACCATCTTCAGCAATGGTTTGCACAATCTCTTCAGGTTCTCCTGCCTGTAAGTATTGCACAATCACTGGGGCCTGGCCCTTGAATTCGGGTCCTATCTTATCCATCCTGGGGGTGATTTCTACCACCAGTTCCCGGACATTAGGTTTACCATGAGTAATCATCACATTTTCTATGCGCATTGTGCCTTTAATATCATCTTTAAGTAAATTTAAATAAGTGTAGACATCATCGGAAGATGCATAAATGGTGGCTGATTTTATGGGAGCATTCAGGGGCATTTTCTGACTGGCCTTGAATCTTCTTAGCTGGCTGATTACTTCCACTCCCACTTTACCAATGGCCTCAGCAGACTCATCCAACAGGTCCTGCTGAACTTCTGGCCACATTTCAAGGTGAATACTATTATACTCACCCGTATCTTCTTCCACACTTCCAGATTCGCCATGATGATCTTCCAGGTAATAGTTGATTTCTTCGGTGAAGTGGGGTGTGAATGGTGATAAGAGTCTTAATGAGGTTGATATAACAGTTTTCAGGGTGTAAAGTGCAGCCTGTTTAGACTCACCCTCATCTTCAGTGTAAAGCCTGTATTTAACAGCTTCAATGTATTCGTCACAGAAGTCATGCCAGATGTAGGATTGTATACGATTACGGGCATGGGCAAAGTTGTACTCCTCCATGGCCTGTGTTACTTCCCCTATTAAGTGGTTCAGGACCGATAATATCCATTTATCCAGAGGTTTCAAACTGTTTTGTATGTTTTCATCATTTCCTGTTTGGTAGCTGGCCAGATGCATGTTCACAAAGCGGAAGGCGTTCCAGAATTTTCGAAGGAATTTGTATCCGTGCTGGACATCTTTCCAGGCGAAGGGTACATCTGAGCCCGGTACACTGTTGGCAGCCCAGAGACGGAGGGCATCGGCACCGTATTCTTCCACCACTTCTTCAGGAACGATGACATTACCTCTAGATTTACTCATTTTATGACCGTCTTCTCCGAATACCATCCCATTAACCACCACACTCTTAAATGGAGCTTCTCCTGTTAGAGCCAGGCTACGTAGTATGGTGTAGAAGGCCCATGTCCGGATGATATCATGTCCCTGTTGGCGGATGCTGGATGGGAAAAGATCCCTGTATTCTGCTCTTGGCCAGCCAGCAATTACCAGGGGGGTTATGGAGCTGTCCATCCAGGTGTCCAGAACATCAACTTCAGGAATGAAATCTGTTCCCCCACATTTACATGGGCTGGAGGGCTGAGTTTGGGTTGGATCTATTGGTAATTCCTCTTTTAAGGGTAACGTGACTTCGCCACAGGATTTACAGTACCATACTGGTATGGGGGTGGCGAATATTCTTTGTCTGCTTATGCACCAGTCCCAGTCCATGCTTCCAGTCCAGTTTAAGAGGCGGGTTTTCATGTGTTCAGGCATCCATTCCATGCCTTCGGCGGAGTTTATAATCTGCTGGTTCAATTGTTTAACTGCCACGAACCATTGTTTCTTAACTAGGATTTCAATGGGTGTTTTGCATCGCCAGCACTGACCCACATTCTGGTCCACTTTCTCTTTTTTGTTAAGGAAGCCTTCCTTTTCAAGGTCTTCCACTATAAGTCCTTTGCATTCTGCTAAGGTCAGTCCACTGTATTTGCCACAGACTTCCTGCATGATTCCCTGTTCATTGATGGCTTCGATGATATCCAGGTGGTAACGGTTAACCCAGGTCACGTCGGTTTTATCCCCGAAGGTACAGATCATAACTGCCCCGGTACCGAATTGGGGATCAACTTCCCGGTCGGTGATTATTTCCACCTCACGGTCAAAGAGAGGCACTATAACTTTTTTACCAATGAGGTGTTGATAGCGTTCATCATCAGGATGAACTACCACCGCTACACATGCTGCCAGTAATTCTGGCCGAGTGGTGGCAATGAGCACACCAGGTTCATCACTGCTTGCAGGAAATTCAAGGTAGTTGAGGAAGGTTTCATTTTCCTGGTACTCAACTTCAGCAAAAGCAATGGCTGTCTCGCAACGGGGACACCAGTTGACAGGATGCACATCCCGGTAGATAAGACCATCATGGTACATCTGGAGAAAACTGGTCTGGGTTTTTTCCTGGTACTCAGGAGTCATAGTTACATATTCCCGGGTCCAGTCCTGGGAGTAACCCATCCTCTGCATCTGAGTCTTCATACCCTGAATATTTTCACCGGTAAGTTCAATACACATCCTCCTGAAATCTTCCCGTGAAACATCATTCTTTTTGATACCATGGATCTCCTCCACCTTAACTTCGGTGGGCAGACCATGACAATCCCATCCCTGGGGGAAAAGAACTGAATATCCCTGCATACGTTTCCAGCGGGCTATTAGATCCATGTAGAGCCAGTTTAAAACATGACCGATGTGGATGGAACCAGTGGGATATGGGGGTGGGGTGTCAATAATATATCGTGGACGGTTTTCATCCGGGTTGAACTGGTATAATCTAGTATTTTGCCAATTTTCCTGCCATTTGATTTCTTTTTCGTGATGGTAATCCTTGGGAACCTCAACATCCTTCATCTTAGGTCTCCTATCAATGGTAAATCCTTATTAACTTTAAAATCAGCCAAACCATTCAAATTGAATATAAATCTTTTGGTGTTTGGTATTTCTATTATTTTATTCATTTCTATATTTTTATTAACTATTGGATATAGACTAAACTAGAATATAATTTCTGGGTTTATTTATTAATTCCAATTAAATTATTTAATTCTAAGATTAATATTCTAAGATTAATAATATCAATAGTTAGATTATAATAATTAGAATATAATTTAGACTATAATTCCATTTATAGTCATATATGCTATATTACTTACGTTAAATAAAAACATTAAATACAACTTAAGTTATAATCCCATTTTTATTGGTTATAGGTAATGGTGATAATAATATGGAAATGTTATGGTTTTACATTGCTGTGATCCTGGCAATCAGTGATGAAGTGCACACCCAGATATTCTGGAAACTGTTCTTTGATTTCTATATTGTTTTAGCCAAAATAATTCAGGAAATACTGGATTCAAACATTGCCTTATGGATGGTTCATGAGGTTATGGAAGCCATTTTCCATTTCGTCCTCATATCCATACTCTTCTTATCAGTGGAGATAGGATTCTTAGCAGCATTAGTGCACCTTATTGTTGATCTTTACCATGAAGCTGCCGGATTGGAAATGAACCAATTACAGCACCGAGCACTACACTTCACAGTTGAATCCATATTCTTCATAATGCTGTTTGGACTTTAATACAAATAATATAAAATCATAAATCTAATTTGATACCAGTCTCAAATCATAAGTATCTTGAAATAAATGAGACTTATACTGATATTATTCATGGTAATAAAGAATCAGGTCGGATATAAAAAAAATGCTTAGATTATATTTTTATCAATAATCAAATGTTATAAACAGAGGAAAAAGGCATGCCAGTTATAAAATTCACTTACAATGATCTGGAAGAATTATTAGATCAAAAGATGGATAAAGACGAACTTATAGACATCCTGCCAATGATCGGTAGTGATATTGAGGATTATGATGATGTGGAGGTTAAGGTAGAGTTCTTCCCCAACCGTCCTGATTACCTGTCTGTGGAAGGAGTTGCCAGAGCACTTAAAGGATTCTTGGAAATAGAAGAAGGATTACCACACTATCACCTGGAAAGCTCAAACAGCACCATAACCATAGACCCTGAACTAAAGAATATCAGACCATACACTTCCTGCTGCCTTGTAAAGGGAATCCATCTGACTGAGGATAAGCTCCGTCAGCTCATGGACTTCCAGGAAGACCTGCACTGGGTTTTAGGCAGGGATCGGAAAAAAGTAGCCATAGGAATCCACAACCTTGACGTATTAAACGGACCATTCCGCTACTTAGCAGCAGACCCTGATAGTGTATCCTTCATACCCCTGGAAATGGAAGAAGAAATGACCCTCAGGGAAATACTCACTGAACACAAGAAAGGACAATCATATGCCCATCTATTAGATCAACACGACAAATATCCCCTGATAATGGACTCTGAAGATAACATACTTTCAATGCCGCCCATAATCAACGGAGAACTCACCAAACTCACCATCGAAACTAAAAACCTCTTCGTGGATGTTACGGGAACAGATCAACTTGCTGTGGAACGCACCCTAAATATTATTGCCACCAGTTTCGCAGAAGCCGGTGCCCAGATCCAGACAATGGAGAACATCTATGAAGATGTAACCCTCACCAGACCAGACCTAACACCCAAAGAACGCTTGGTAAGTGTTAAAAATGCTGAAAACATTATAGGAATACCTTTATCCCCTGATATGGTGGTGGAATCTCTCAGAAAAGTACGCTTTGATGCAGAGGCCATTGACCAGGACACGGTTAAAGTGATGATCCCCCCATACCGGATTGATATTCTTCATGAAGTGGATATAATCGAAAACGTGGCTATCGGCTATTGTTTCCGTAAAATCCAGCCAGAATTGCCCAGAGTGGCCACCGTGGCCCGGGAAGATCCTTATCACGACTTTGACCAGAATGTCAGGGAGATCATGAATGGACTGGGATTTGCCGAAGTAATGAGCCTCATGCTCACCAATGAAGAAAACCATTACCAGAAGATGATGCTCCCTGAAACAGAGAGGGTGGAAGTAGCTCAACCCATCAGCCAGGACAGGACTATGATCCGTCAGAGTCTCTTAAACGGTTTACTGGAATTTCTGGAAGATAACAAACACGAAGAACTACCTCAAAAGATCTTCGAAGTTGGGGAAACTGTCTTCCTGGAACCGGAAAAGGAGACCAAAACAAGGGGAGTGAAAAAGCTGGCAGCAATGATCACCCATTCCCAGGCCAACTTCACCGAGATCAAATCCACCAGCGACGCACTTATCGGTAATTTAGGCTTGAAAATGGAAATTGAGGATGCTGAACATCCCAGCTTCATCCGTGGAAGATGTGCGAAACTGAAAGGAGTCCAAAAATCAAGTTCTCAAGTTGTGGTGGAAGGATTCTTTGGGGAGATGAACCCGAAAGTAATCAATAATTTCCAACTGGAGTATCCAGTGGTGGCCATGGAAGTGGAGTTCACAGATTTCTAAAATTAATCATCTCTTTTTTTACAATCCTTTAATATAACAGGCCTGAAACTCATCCAGCTTCCCGGCCTGGATCACATAAACCTTTTTAATATTGAATTTCTTGGCTGCATCCAGAATCTGTAAACCCAGCAGATTTCCTTCCAGGGCAAAACAAACCTCAGAACCATTTTCAAACTCATCAGAAACAATTTCATCCAATTTCTGAGCAGCCTGTTTTAAATCATCACGGGCAACTGGCTTTATTTCCATCTTCACATCATCAGGGAAAGTTAAATTATATATAGGGGAATTTGCACGGTCTTTGGGATCAATATTTTCATTGCTAGGTATTTCCTCTATTAAAATAACTTCATCAGCACTTATCAGATTTATTGCGTCTGTTAAGAGTGAATTTTTAATATTGGTTATTAATGTTGGCATAGATTCTCCAGAATACCTTTTCTTTATGGCTTTGTAGAAACCCTTTTTTTAGTTGATTTGTGTTGTTCTGTAGATGTTGTATATTGTGTTTTTGAGTTTGGTTTCTTTGTTCGATAGTTGTGTGCTTCTGCTGTGGTTTGTGCCGTTAAATTTTCTTTTTATTGT
>JAHKLP010000010.1 GCA_020855015.1 Methanobacterium sp. | reverse complement strand
CTGGCAAATTCTTTGGCGTGGTCAAATGTTTCAGTAAATGATGCATAAGTGTAAGTTTCATAGACCATGGCCGGTGTTCCAGACTCTATAATTGGTATGGTCACATATGGACCGCTGGTAGGTCCACCATCAAATGGTGGGATATAAAATACAAGCCATGGTATTTTACTCACTATTAAATTGGCCAGAAAGCGGGACCGCCTATCATCTGAAGGAACAGAGATGAATCTGGTTTCAGGGTAGTCTCCCTTAGTGGAGTGAACATCCACCACCAGACTATATTTTCCCTTCTTTATGTCAGGTACAGCATAGTCCAAGGCCAGTTGCTGACCATTAATCCTCCCTTTAGTATAGTCATCCCTATTTTTTGTTACTGTAATCTGATAAACGTAGTAACAGTATTTTAATGATTTACTGCCGCTAATTACAGTCATCATGGCCTGGTGTGCCTGAACTTCCTGAGGATGCACCCCAACAACATAGGCAACTTTAACTGGCGACATTGGATTACCATAGGGACCGTAACGAACCACAAAACCATAATCACGTTGACCAAGAAATTTAACTGATGTGATAGAATCAGATTTAATCTGGTCGGATGAATTATCAATCAATGAACCATTAAAAGCATTAGAATCCCCTTTATAATCTGAAAACGTTCCAAAGGCAATTATAATAATTATTAACGCTGTCCCTAACCATATTTCCCTCTTCATATTAATATCACCTTATAAATGTAGATTTACTCCAATATAGATGTTATTTAAACGTTTATTCTAATTTGGACCTATTAAAATAAGGCCCCCCTGGCCAATAGGAAATTAAGATTTAACATAAGTATGGTTCCATTGGTTGTAATGGTTAATATTTTATTAGAATAAGTTTACAATGAATGTTAATTATAAGGATGAGTAAAAGGTAATGAACTATTAATACCACATCTTGTGATAAAAACTTTATAATAGATAAATAATTCAAATAACAGGATTTAAAAGATTTAGAGGTGAAAATGCATTGCATCCACGACCCAGTCCCATCGCCGCGTCACTTTATACTCTCCGAGATTTGAATGCTGATGTTATTATCCTCCACGGACCCCATGGTTGCTGTTTCCGTACCGGCCGTCTCCTGGAAAATGATGGAGTGAGGGTGGTTACCACTGCCATGTCAGAGAATGATTTCATTTTCGGAGCATCAGCCAAGCTAGAGGAAACTCTTAAAGAAGCAAATGAACTTTTCCATCCAAAACTGGTGGGAGTGGTGGGCACTTGTGCCAGTATGATCATCGGGGAAGACATGCGTGAAGCAGTCAGCAACGCTGGAATCCCTGCTAAAGTATTAACTGTGGAGTCTCATGGAGGGTTAAGTGAAGGTGATAACACAGAAGGAGCTATAGCTGTTTTAGACGCAGCAGAACTAGAAGGTGTGATCTCTCGTGATGAAGCAGATAGGCAGATTACAATGCTTAAAAAAGCCACCGAAATCGAGAAAACCAGAGGAATGGCCCAGGGAAAATATATAAAACCCTCTTACGGGGATGATAAAGAAGAAGTAGCCCAGATTCTTCTCGATGCCTTTGAAAATGGAGATAAAATTGCTCTGGTTCTCAACGCCAAGAAAGAAACATCTTACCTCTTCGCTGATATTTTAAAAATACATTTCCAGGAGGTTTATCCTGAAAACCCACCAAAAATCATTGGTAATCTAGATGATGGAATTGGGTTGCCCCGTATCCGGCAACATGCCCAGAATATAAAGATGGAACTGGATATGAATGTTGATATTATAACCGGTGGTTTGGATGAATATCCTGTAACTGGAAAAAAAGCAGTGGAATTCCTTGAAAAAAATAATTTTGACATTGTGGTGGTGGCAGGAGTACCTCATGCCCTCCCTATTGAGAAATTAAAAACAAAAACAATTGCCATTACTGACGGTCCAAGACTGGTGGAGCCTCTAAAGAATTTAGGTTACAATTGGGTGGTCACTGAACTGGACGCTCATGCAAAAACCCTGGGAACTGATAAAATCGTTCCTTCCGATTTCGGAACTGTTTTAAGAAAAAAGATTAATGAAAAACAATGATAGCTATAATTGATTACGGCAGCGGGAATCTGAAAAGCATCAGCAATGGATTTCAACAAATTGGTGCTGAAGTACTGATAACTCAGGATAAAGAAGAACTGACAAATGCCGATGCACTTATTCTTCCTGGAGTTGGAGCTTTCGGAACTGCCATGCAAAATTTGACCAAATATAAAGAAACTATTCACCAACATATCAATGAGGAAAAACCATTTTTAGGGGTTTGTTTAGGTTTGCAGGTCCTTTTTGGTGAAAGTGAGGAAAATCCTGGGATTTGTGGGCTGGATGTGTTGCCAGGAAAGGTTGTGCGATTTCCAGAAAGTCAGGAAAATGGTGGCCTAAAAGTACCCCATATGGGCTGGAATAACCTGAATATCCGGAAGAAATCATCTTTAATAAAGGGGATTGGCAATGATTACATGTATTTTGTTCACTCCTATTATGTGCAGCCTGATGATGATGAAATAGTGGTTGCAACCGTTGATTATGGTTTAGATGTTCCGGCCATTGTGGCTCAAGATAATGTGTTTGCCACCCAGTTTCACCCGGAAAAGAGTGGGAATGTGGGTCTGAAAATATTGGAAAACTTTCTTAAACTGGTTTAAAGATTGGTTTTTAGTACTAAAAAGTAAGAAAAATTTATATATTAGTAATACTAAGAAGGTGTAAGTGTGGATATGGAAGGTTTCGCCAGGCGTGCCCTGGCAGACAGTGACGAAAAATCTGTTCAAAAAAGTCTCCAGGAAAAGATACTGGAATTTAAAGATATTTCCCCTGAACAGGCAGGTCAAATGGCAAAGGCCGTTCTGGATGAAGTTAAATACACCCTGAAAATAGAAAACCACCCTGATGAATCCCTTAAAAACCTCATAAATTACCCCAAATCTGGAGTGGGTATGGGAGAAATGGGTGTTGGATCTCGGGGCGCAGGAGACTTCTTTGTCCACAGGCAGATCGCCGAGATCGTAAAAAGCAGCCACACTGATGCCTTCATTAATCCCACTGCACAAGACGATGGTGGAGTAGTCAAAGCACCTGCCGGTGCAGATGAAGTATATATAACCACCGCAGTAGATGGAATTCACTCCCGGTTAAGTGAGTACCCATTTCTGGGAGGTTTTCATGTGGCCAGGGCTTCCATGAGGGATGTTTGTGTTATGGGATCCCAGCCTGTAGCCCTACTTAGTGACCTGCACTTGGCAGATGATGGAGAAGTTGCAAAACTCTTTGACTACACTGCCGGAGTGTGTGCTGTTTCAGAACTCACAGGAGTCCCCCTGGTAGCAGGCAGCACTCTCCGTGTAGGTGGAGACATGGTTCTAGGAGATAGACTGGTCAGTGCTGTAGGTTCAGTGGGAATATCTCCTTATCCCCCCACTGCCCGGAAACGAGCCGAAGCCGGTGATGTCATTCTCTTAACTGAAGGGTCTGGTGGCGGAACTATAACCACAACCGCACTGTATCATGGCCTATTTGACGTTGTATGGGAAACTATGGACATTAGCTTCATTCAAGCCTCTGAAGCCATATTACGGGCAGGTCTACTTCCAAAAGTCCATGCCATGACTGATGTGACCAATGGAGGACTCAGGGGTGATGCTCATGAAATATCTCAAACTACTGGGCTGGGAATGGCCTTCTGGGAGGATGAGATCCGACAACAGATAAACCCTAAAGTTTTGGGCATGCTGGAAAGCCTGGATATCGATCCATTGGGTGTTTCCGTGGATTCACTCATGATTATAGCCACTGAAGATGTGGCCAGTGAAGTAGAAAATGTGGTTTCGAACTCCGGAGTAAAAATCGGCCAGATAGGTGAAGTTGATGACACTGGAATTCCCAGACTGATAAGTGACCATGGAGAAACCGAACTTAAGCCACTCTTCCGTGAAGCAGCCTACACCAAGATCAAAAAGTTCGTGGGCGACGTACACCCCGAAGACTTTGAAGAAATGAAACAAAAAGTTGAAAAGGCGGCTCAAGAAGCAATCGCGAAAAAAGACCAGATTGTTGCAAGAATAAGGAAAAATGATTAGAGAAAAAATTTGCAGAATAAATACAATAATTGTGAAGTTTATGGATGAGAGAGGATTCGCTTATACCCTTGATGCAGTATTGGCTTTAATACCAGTCATAATTATCATTTTAGGAGTTAGTAACCTTCCTACATCTAATGAACCCTCTAATCATATCTATTCTTCCCAGAAAGCACAGGATATTATGGATTTCATGGCCCAATACAGGCCGGGAGGAGGAATGACTGTGCTTGAGACCTTATCAACCATCCTGGAATCCGGAAGCAATAATCCAGCAAGTATACAGTGCGCTGGAGAAAACGCGTCTACTATTCTTAATAAAAACTTCCCGGAACTGGAATATCTTCTAACCGAAGAAAACCAATTGGGTGGTAAAATCCTGACTGGCAACTTAGATATTGAAAATGCTGATAACGTGGCTACTGCCTCCCGGAACTATGGTAACTACACCTATCGAATCTATGTAAAATAAAAACTATCAAAATACTTTTTTTTGTTAATAAATTCATTATTCAATTAAAAGGACACATTTATCAAAACCATTCAACGGAAGATAAACATATGAAACTTTTTAAACATGACGCATCATCCCAAGAAAACTTTGCCAATTTAATTTCATGGATTACCAATCCTCCATTTCTTGCTATTCCTGTTTTCATTATTATAAATTACATCCTGCTATATAATGGAAACTGGTTATGGTTTTCCGGAGTAAGCATATTTTTTGTAAGCATTTTACCAATTATAACCAGTTTTGTGTGGATTAAAAAGAAAAATTTAGAAGCAGATATGCCACGAAGGGAAGATCGAATTTATCCCCTTTTACTGGTTATCTTATCCTATGTAATAGGGGTTTTAGTTCTCTACACCCTAGGAGCACCCCAACTAACTACAGTCCTAATGATCTGTTATCTTAACAATACTCTTACTTTATTCTTTATCAGTCTTTACTGGAAGATCAGTATTCACGCTATGGGCACCGCTGGCCCGGCAACTGCAATAATATATCTTTTCGGCTGGCCTGGCGTCATATTCAGTTTACTGGTACCCCTGGTGATCTGGAGCAGACTACACCTCAACAGACACACCCCAACCCAGCTCATCATGGGGACTATTTTGGGCTATCTTTTAACATCCCTGCAAATTTATCTTTTAATAGGATTTTAGTAAATACTAGATTAATAATTCAACAATATTTCTAAATGATTATTTGATACAAGGGGATTGTTTAAAAAAATGGAATGTGAATATTTCGAAAAATTAAAGGATTATAATTATGGGGATCTGTTGGCTGAAACCCGTCACTGGCTTATAATCCTTGCCCCTGACCAGCGAAACCTAGGAACCTGCGTTGTGGCCCTTAAAAGAGATGAAAAGGAACTCAGAGGTTTGACAAGGGGAGAATGGCTTGACCTGGACCAGATAGTGAAAAAACTGGAATCAGCAGTTAAAAAGGCTTTCAACGCCACCATGTTCAACTGGGGCTGTCTGATGAACTCCTCATATCTAGATGAACCCCCATCGCCACATCTTCACTGGCATTTCATTCCACGTTACAAGAATCCAGTAAAGTTCCGTGGTAAAACATTTGAAGACCCCTGTTTCGGCAGAAGCACGATGCATAACCGCAGGGGTGCTGTTGAACTTTCTGAAGAGTTTAAAAATAAAATTAAAACCAGAATCATGGAATATTTGGAAGTTTAGAGTATTCTCTAACTCAACTAATCCTACAATTAAAACAAATATTATTGATATCAATAAGGATCTCTTTAAAAAACCTAAACAAAACTTAAATAGAAAAAAAATCAACTACTTATAGGTTTCAATCAATACCATTGAAACACTTAATTTCTATTTTCTGTGCCCTGATAGTGTAGTGGATATCACGTAGGATTGCGGATCCTATTACCCGGGTTCAAGTCCCGGTCAGGGCATATCTTTTTTAAAAAAATTACCTTTTAATGAATTTAATTTCTCCATTAATACTCTGAATAATACTCTTTTTCCATTTATCATTTCTATCAGGATAGTCTGCGCGGTAATGTGCACCTCTACTTTCTTCACGTATAAGAGCAGCTCTAGTAACTAGCTCTGCTATTAAGATCATGTTTTCCAGTTCCAGGGCGTCCTGTAAGTGCTGGTTATATCCAGTAACATCCGGAACTGTCATGCGTGCCATTTTATCTTTAATTGTGGCAATTCTCTGTAAAGCGATTTTTAGCCCTTCCTCTCTCCGTATAATGGCTACATTATTCCACATGACTTCTTGAAGTTCTTCTTTAAGCTGGAATGGATAGTAATCCCCATCTTTGAACAGTTTTTTAATTCTCACCTGTTCATCCTCCGCATAAGTTGGCTTCATTTCAAAACTTGATTTGGACACATTTTTAGCAGCTAATTCGCCAGCACGCTTACCGAAAACCTGAGTTTCTGCCAGGGCATTTCCACCGAGACGGTTCGCCCCATGCACTCCTCCTGCTGCTTCTCCAGCCACGTAAAGGTTGGGAATGTTAGTCTCACAGTGAGCATTTATCATGGTTCCTCCCATAAAGTGATGGGCTGTGGGAGCTACTTCCATTGGTTCTTCTCTGATGTCCACACCAACATCCTGGAATTGTAGGAGCATGGTTTCCAGTTTTTCCTCGATTAACTCTGGGCTAAGGTGACTCACATCCAGATAGACACCACCATTTTCAGTACCTCTGCCTTCCATTATTTCATTGTAGATGGCCCTTGAAACCACATCTCTGGTTGCCAATTCTCCTCGAGGGTCATAATCCTTCATGAAGCGTTTTCCCTCTGAGTTTATGAGTCTGCCTCCTTCACCACGCACTGCCTCTGTCACCAGGACTCCGCGACGGGAATCAGGGTATAGCATACCTGTGGGGTGGAATTGAACTTGTTCCATGTCCAACAGATCAGCCCCAGCATTCCAAGACAGGGCGTATCCATCCCCTGTTTTCTGCAGGGCGTTGGAGGTTACTGGGTAAATCCATCCAGCCCCGCCAGTAGTTATGATGGTTGATTTAGCAATAAAAGTGATGAAATTATTGTCAGATAAAGATATTCCAAATGCTCCACCTATCCTGCCTTCACTGTCTTGTATGAGTTTGGTGATCATAACCTCATCCATAGTTTGGATGTCCTGACGGATGATTTCCTCTTTAAGGGCAGTCATCATCTCATGACCAGTCCTGTCCCCCTGAAAACAGGTCCGGCGATATGTCTGACCACCAAAAGGTCGCTGGTTCAGTTCACCTGATTCCTGGCGGTCAAATAATGCCCCATAACTTTCCAGTTCAGTTAATCTGTCGGGTGCTTCTTCAACCAGTATGCGTGCCAGTTCCGGATCGTTTAGATATCCCCCTCCTTTAAGTGTATCCTCAAGGTGGGCCTGGATACTGTCTTCTGCATCTACATAGGCAAAAGCTGCATTATATCCTCCTTCTGCAAGAGTTGTGCAACCTGATTTGAATGATAATCCTTTTGACACTATTATAACATCTTTACCATGTTTTTTGGCTTCTATGGCTGCTCTGCATCCGGCTCCTCCGGATCCGATGACCAGTACATCAGTCTGATAAGTCTCTATTTCCATGTTAATGAGATTGCACTCCCTTTTTATTTAAGTTTTTTAAGTATGCCAACAGATGTTAGAGTATAACTAAATATAAATATAAAAATAATGTAAAACAATTTCTTATTATCTTATAACCCTGAGGAGGATGTGCAGTGAAGAAGAAGGAGATATTGAAACTGGCAAAAAGGGATTTTGAAAAGGCTTGGGTGGAAACAGGTCTAAACCTTAGAAAGCCCCATCATGATGATGAATATCCTCGTCTGCACCTTAAAACTGGGCAAACTCATCCATTAAATGATACTATTGCCAAGTTACGTCAAGCATACCTCATGCTTGGTTTTTCTGAAACGATTAACCCCTTGTTTATAGAAGAAGACCATGTTTACCGTCAGTTCGGACCGGAAGCCCCTGCAGTTTTGGATCGGTGCTTCTACTTGTCAGGTCTACCTCGTCCAGATATAGGGATCAGTTTAGACAAGATTGAAAAAATAGAGGCATTAGGCATTTTTTTAGATGAAGAAAAAATACAGTCTCTTAAAGAGGTATTCCGCAGTTACAAAAAGGGTGATACCAGTGGAGATGATTTGGTGCAAGATGTTTCCTCTTCCCTGGAAGTGGAAGATGAAGCAGGACTCAGAGTATTGGAAAGGATTTTCCCCGAACTAAGAGAACTCACCCCAATCCCTAGTAAAACCACTTTACGCTCACATATGACATCTGGCTGGTTCATAACCCTGGAGGCCATGACAAAAACCCATCCACTCCCGGTTAAATTATTTTCAATTGACCGTTGCTTCCGTCGTGAACAACGGGAAGATTCAAGCCACTTAATGACATATCACTCTGCATCATGTGTCTGGATGGAAGATGAAGTGTCCCTGGATCTGGGAATGGCAGTTTCGGAGAGTTTACTTGAATACTTCGGTTTTAAGAAGTTCAAGTTCTTACCTGATGAGAAGAAATCCAAATATTACATCCCTGGCACCCAGACTGAAGTTTATGGTTATCATCCCCAGTTAAATAACTGGGTGGAAGTGGCCACCTTCGGATTATATTCTCCAATAGCCCTGGCACGGTATGGAATTGAGCAGGAAGTAATGAATCTGGGAGTGGGAGCTGAAAGGATGGCCATGATACTCGGAGGGTATGAAGATATTCGTAAGATGGTATACCCCCAGATATACAACAAAAAGAGCCTCAGTGATCGTGAACTGGCCTCAATGCTCCGTATGGATCTCTATCCTGTGACTGAGGATGGAAGAAATCTTGCAGAATCAATTATAAGCACTGCTCGGGAACACGGTGATACACCTTCACCCTGCAATTTTACTGTTTTTGAGGGGAATTTCATGGATAAAACCATTGAAGTGAAACTTGTAGAGCCAGAAGCAGGCACTAAACTACTGGGACCTGCCAGTTGGAACCGTATATACGTTCATGATGGTAACATTGTAGGAGTGCCCCATCCCCACACCATTGATAGTCTTCAACCTCCTGAAGATGTGGTTGAGGAAATCATTGAGGGTATGGGAAAGGAAATCGTTGATGATCTGGCTATTCAGGCCCTAAAAAAAGGTGTTCCCACTGGTATCAGTTATCTGGAAGGCGTAGCTGCACAGGCAGCCTACCGTCTCGAGGAAATGATAATCAGTGGAGAGGAAAAACTTAGTTTAAGGACTACAATTGCCAAATTACCATCTGATGTAAACCTTAAACTGGATGAAGTGGCTGTGCGTTACATTACCAGTAAAAATAAGGTTATTGACATTAGAGGGCCAATATTCTGTACTATAACTGGTGAAATTAAGGACTGATCAATTAAGATAAATGTTTAACTGGTGGAAAATATTAAAATGGTAACTGAAAGGAATAAAATGGAAATCAAAGGAGTTATTGTCTCCGGAACCCATGAAGGAAGTTATTTCATGTCTTTAGATGTTTATCAGGGCGAATTCCTGGAAAAACTTGGATTTAAACCATTTCCCGGGACTCTTAACCTTGAAATTTCTGAGGAAGATGCAAAATCAATACATGATCTAAGTGACAAGATGGGAATTATTAAGGGAAGCGGCAAGTTTGGAGATGTTAAATTCTTACTAGCCCAGTTAAACAGGAAAATAAGTGGCGCTGTATTGTTTCCGGTTAAAACAGAGCATTCTAATGAAATTCTGGAGTTTGTGGCTGAGGAAAACCTCAGGGAAGCATATCACCTTAAAGATGGAGATCCCGCCACTCTAAAAATAGATTAAGTAAGATTTATTAAATGAGATTGATTATTGTTTTTTAAATATAATATGTTTCAAAAATCAATCAATATTGTGAGACATTTCCCGATAGTATAGTTTAACAATATTACTCGAAAAAAATCTAATCTTGTGATCATATGATAAAAAAAGCCATAGAATCCTTTAAGAAAGGAGAAATAGTTTTAATCTTTGATGATGATAACCGTGAACGGGAAACCGACATGATTTTGGCTGCGGAGTTCATGACCCCCCAGCACATGACCACCATTAGAAATGATGCTGGTGGCCTGGTTTGTGTGCCAATATCCTCCGAAATATCGGATGAACTGGGTATTCCATTCATGACCGATGTAATGGAAGCAGCCAGTGACAAATATCCTGTTTTAGCAGGTTTATCACCCACAGATATTCCTTATGACGAGAAATCAGCTTTCTCAATTACAGTAAACCACCGAAAGACTTTTACTGGAATCACTGATAATGACCGGGCCTGTACCATTAAAGAACTGGGATTATTATGCAAAAATGGTAATTTCACTGATTTCGGCAAATATTTCAGGTCCCCTGGACATGTAACCCTCCTCAGAGCTTCTGAAGGCCATGTATTAAAGAGGAAAGGCCACACTGAGATGAGTGTTGCCCTGGCTGAAATGGCAGGATTGACGGAAGTGGCAGTCTGCTGTGAAATGATGGATGATGAGAGCGGTAATTCAATGACCACCGATGATGTAGCAGTTTACGCCAAAAAGAATGATCTGGTGTTTTTAAGTGGTGCAGAATTAATTGAAGGATACCATGAGTTTAGAGGCATTTAACAAACTTCAAACACTTTATTGCCCGCTAAACTATCTTTTTAATACTTTTCCATTTTAGTCAAATTTTATAAAATATAATTTTTCTAATCAAAATCCTTTAATATTTCATCATAAGATGAGTAACCCGTAAAGCGTGGTTTTTCAGCCATTTTAATTATCCCATCAACATCCAGATTCTCTTCAACGGTTTCTATGGCCTTCTGACAGAAGTCTTCCAGTTTTATCTCCACCTCGGGAGTTCCTCCCCTGGCAGCTAACTGTGCCTTGGGAACTTTACCCACCCAGTCAAGACCAGTAGTGTTTTTAAGATAATTAGATGCTGTTTCAGCTATTTGTTCATGGTAAACCTTGTTTAATATGACACCAGTGGTTTTTATACCCATTTTATGCATCATGTCAACATGGGAAGCCAGTTCCAGAGCAGCAGTTTCGATTCCTCCTTTGTTGCATGCAGTGACCAGTAAGGTAGGAATGTTTCCGGCTTTGGCAACTTCGGCGGCGGAGAAAGGTGTTTTTTCATTTAAAAGACCTGTAAAAATGCTCATAACAGCTTCAATCAGGATTAAATCATAGCCTTGCCCTTGGATATCTGTGATGGTTTCTTCCAGGTCTTTCCAACCCAACCCTCCTATCTGGATAGATGAAAATTTCTCCATTTTCTCCTTGTTCAAGTAGAGGGATGGTACTAAGTCTCTTATATCTGGACCTACCTTCAGAACGCCAACTCTAATACCCATTTTGCGCATTACGCCTACTATACCTGCTGTTAGGAAGGTTTTACCCGAATCTGATCCTGTGCTGGCAATCATGAGACATGGTGGCGTTTTGGGTGTGTTAGGGCTTTTTGATGACGGGTATTCTGAATTTATTTCCAATCCTATGCCCACTTCTCGTTTCATTTTCTTTACCAGTTCTTGATTGGCACTTTTTATCTTTTGAATGTCTTTTTCATCTGCATCCAAGTAATTAAGGATATTATTATTAAGAATGGGGTTCTCATCCAGAGATGCGTGGACCATGACCCCCACAACATTTCCATCATCATTGCGTACTCCGGACAGTATTTTTCGAGGATTATCGGTGTAATCTGTTCTTTTAACACTTGAAAATAAAATTGGAGGCGCATCACCTTTTATATCACCATATGTGTGGCAGTGGAAACCGGTTACGGTTTCTCCTATTATCCTTTTGGTTAGGAAAGATTCATCAACTACCTCTGCCTCAACACGGTCGGTTCCGATGAGGGGGTGGAATGTTACGTCTAGTATTCCTAACCCCGGCCTTTCCACTGGACATGGAGATTTTCGGCCAATATCTGTTTTATTTGCCAGTACTTGGAAACCTGAGCACATCCCTAAAACGAAGTTCCCCTGACTGTCCATCTTCCGGATTACAGTTTCTACTTCCGGACTGATGCTTAATGATTCCATAATACTCCCGCCAGGGATTATAAGACCATCTAATACTTGATGACCCTTTTTTCCATTTACTAGGCCATTATCTTTTAAGAAGTGGGTGGGAAGTTCTCCGAAGTTTTCAAAGGCCGGTAATGATCCTTTAACGTATAGTATGCCTATTTTTTTCATGAAAACCTCGTATTTATTTCATCTGGAGTTTTTTAGAGGTAATTGATTAAAAAAATTAAAATTGATTAATTTAACGCTTCGTGTGCAGCCATGAGCTTGATTATTTTTTCATCGTCCAGTGGTTTGGCCTGGAATTGCATTCCCACAGGTATTCCATTTACATCACCTGCTGGGGTGCTGGCGGCGGGTATCCCTGCCAGGTTGGCTATAACTGTCAGGATGTCATAGGCGTACATTTCCATGGGTTCCAGCTCCGTGCCTACTTTGTGAGGCAGTTTAGGGACTGTCGGACCCACTAGTACATCCACATCTTTTAAAAGCCCGGTTATTTCTTTTCTTATGAGTGATCGAGCTTGTAGTGCTTTTTTGTAGTATTTGCCACTGTACTCTTTCTGGCTTATGTAGGATCCCATGTGTATTCTGCGCAGTACTTCGTCTCCACAGACTTCTTCGATTCGTTCCCCGTATTTTCGGCCATCATATTTTCGGGTTGCTGAAAAGAATTCAACATAGTTTATTAGATAATAGGTTGGTAGACATAATTCCAGATAATCGAAGTTTAATTCCACCACTTCTGCCCCTGCCTCTTGCATTTGGTTGATGCGATCTTCAATTATATTGACTATAGCCTTATCAGAGACATCATAGAATTCCTTCACTACACCCAGCCGCATGCCTTTAAGGGCATCTTGCGGATCATTGATGCTGGCAGCAAAATCAGGTACCTTCCAGTCAATGGTTGTGCACTCCCGACGATCCTCTCCCGCAATAACATCCAGCATTAAAGCTATTCCACTGGTATCTGTGGCGAATGGACCTATCTGGTCGAAGCTCATGGCCAGATCCAGAAGTCCCTGCCTGCTAACTACACCATAAGTGGGTTTGAATCCCATCACTCCACAGTGAGATGCAGGGTTCCGGATGGATCCTCCTGTGTCGGAGCCCAGAGCAAGATCACACATTTCGGAAGCTACTGCTGCGGCACTTCCCCCACTGGATCCTCCCGGTATTCGTCCAGGAGCTCTTGGGTTGTCAGTGGGGCCGTGAAATGATGTTTCAGTGGAACTTCCAGCAGCGAATTCATCCATATTGGTCATTCCCACAATGATACCATCTTCAGCCTTTATACGTCTGATCACTGTGGCATCATAACTGCCAATGTAGTTTTCGAGAGTCTTAGAGGCAGCAGTGATATGGAAATCCTCCACATTGATGTTGCTTTTAATACCTATTACCAGGCCGGCTAGTTTCCCTACTTTTTCACCGTTAGTTATCTTATTATCAATTTCTTCAGCCATTTGGAGAGCTTCATCATTTTTAAACTCTACAAATGCTTTTGTTTTTGGGTTGTGTTTGTTGATTCTTTCAATGAATTCTTCCAAGTTTTCTGACGCCTTATTCTCGTGAGTCCGGATTGATTGTGATTTTTCTATAATATTCATGTTCCCACCTATTACGTGAGTAGTGACTTGCTCTTATTTAGTTCATTCTTTGATTTGGAAAATTAATCTTATTATATTTACCATTGGTGCAAATGCTTGTGTAAAAAAATAATCTTAGATTTATTTTTATTCTAAGGATTCATAAAATAAAATAAGTTTCCCAGATCTAGGACTCCCAGCAAATAGAGGGCTAATATTAAAATTGGCTGGTGTATTAAGTAAATTAAAAGAGAATGCCTACCAATATAACTAAAACTCCTTGTTAAATAATTTCTAGAAAGATCGGGGAGACGATATCTCCGCTTATAATCTTTATAGAGAATTTTGCCCGTAAATAGTCCCAGAGAAACCACTCCCAACCAGGGGAGTAAAGGGAAATAATCTACTGTAATGAATACAGAAGGTTTCAAACCCAACCATAGAAGCCAAGGATAGTTGACAGTGAATTGTGTGATGATGAATCCTAGAATAATGTAAACAATTCCGAGGACTAGATTAAGGTACTTTTTATTTAAAAATGGATACTGAAAGATTATGGCTATTCCAATGAAATGCAAAATACCAAAGATTATGAAATCCTGTGGTATGAATAACAATGTGGCCAGAGTAATTAGCAGACCTAAGATAAATATTTTCACTCCTCTTTTGAAGTACTTTTGAAAGAGGTTTGTTTTTTCCTGATTCCGGGCACGGGAGTAACTTAAGGAAAGTGAAACCCCAACCAGGAAAATAAAGATAAAAGCAGTTGCTCTGGCAAAAATTAAAAGAAAATTTGATTGAAGATCCAGTTGGAATACGCCGAAGTAAGCTAAATCGAATAATAAATGGTATGTTACCATCATCAATATAGCTAACCCTCTAATAACATCTATTTCCCAGAAACGGCCATTAATATCCATAGAAATCTGCGATTGTTCAATTAATAGTAATTTTAGTGTAGTATAATTATTAGTTGTTGAATTAATTCTTGTCCTTTTTTAATAAGCAAGTTGTTATTCTGATGTTATTAAATAGATATCCTTCCTTTTTTTGAAAAAAAATGTTCTATTTGAACAAATAGTTAAAGTTAAATGTTGAGGGTGCTATAAAAATCACCGGGAAAGTCCCATTACAGAAAATAAGGTTATTCAATGATGAAATTATTAGGTGGAAAGATGTCCGGAACTCTTCTATTGAAACAAAGTGAAATCAAAAATCTCATTACTATGAAAGAAGTGGTTGATGCTGTTGAAACTGCCTTTAGAGCCTATGCACAGCGCGATGTGCAGATGCCGGCAAAGGAGTACTTATTTTTCAATGAAGGAGATCTGAGAATTATGCCTTGTTATGTCCGGAGCACTGAAGAAGCTGGAGTTAAATGTGTGAATGTGCATCCGCAAAACCCCTTAGAACATAAACTACCAACAGTTATGGCCGTGATAGAGATGGTAGATCCTCAAACGGGTTTTCCCTTAGCAGTTATGGATGGAACCTATGTAACTGACATGAGAACTGGTGCAGCCGCAGGAGTAGCTACAAAATACCTTGCAAGATCAGATTCGAAGGTTCTTGGAATAATAGGAGCAGGTAAACAAGCCTGTACACAGTTAATGGCTCTTAATGAAGTTATGGACATCGAAAAAGCAAGGGTGTTCTGCAGGACCTGCAGCACCAGGACTAATTTCGCTAAAACCGCCTCTGAATTTTACGGTTTTGATGTAGAAGCTGTTGATACTCCTGAAATTGCAGTTAAAAATGCTGATGTGGTTGTAACCACCACTCCATCCAGAAAACCGTTGATTAATGCAGACTGGATAAGCCCTGGGACCCATATCAATGCCATGGGGGCAGACGCTCCGAGTAAACAGGAACTGGAAACCAGATTACTCCTCAAATCAAAGATAGTTATCGATTCCTGGGCTCAGGCCAGCCATAGTGGTGAGATTAATGTTCCAGTAGCCCAGAAAATCCTAAAACGAAAGAATATTCACGCTAAACTGGGAGATGTTATAGTTGGAAATGCAACGGGCAGAGAAGATAATGAAATCACCATCTTCGATTCCACTGGTCTGGCTGTTCAGGACGTGGTAACTGCAGGAATGATTTACAGGAGGGCCCGAGAACAGGGTGTTGGCAGTGAATTTAATTTCATGGAATAATATTTAAGAGATTCATACGCTAAGTAATCAATATACTCATTATAGGAAAAATTATTGAGAAATTCGAAGTATTAGAAGTAATTGATTCTGGAAATATGATTTGAGTAAAGATTGTTGATGGAGTTTTATGATTAGATGTGGATAGAAATTATCTTTTTTGCTGTAGCATCATTCTGGGTTGGTTTATCTGGTGCCATGGTACCGGGACCAATGCTCACAGTCACCATCTCTGATTCCATGAAAAAAGGATCAAAAGCAGGACCTCTGGTTGTATTTGGACATTACATTGCTGAGGTAACCATTATGATACTGCTGGTTCTTGGACTTGGGTGGGTGATTAAATCTGAAATTGTCACCATGATAATCGGAGGTGTGGGGGGTTTGATGCTAATTTACATCGGTTATACCATGGCCAAATCCCCAGTTCCAGAAGAAATTCCAGCAGAAGGAGATCATGGTGAAACACGGGGATCAATTATTAGTGGAATTTTAAGCAGTGTGTCCAATCCTTACTTCTACTTATGGTGGGCCACTGTTGGCTGGGCTTTCCTGCTTAAAGGAATCGAACTAGCAGGGATTTTCGGAGTTTTAAGTTTCTTAGTAGGCCATTGGGGAGCGGATCTTTCATGGTACAGTTTAGTATCTTTTTTCACGAGTAAGGGAAGACATATGTTACCTGGAAAACGTTACAGAATTATAATGATCGTCTGCGGAGTTTTTCTTGTATCCATGGGATTTTATTTCATTTATTCAACTGTATTAATATAGCTGTGGATAAAAAACCTTCGTTTTATTCTAATTTTTAGGAAGGATTATTATTTAAGTTATAATTCACAATTAAAAAATATGAAAGCAGTGGTTTTCGACAACTCCGGAACCCTAATTTCAAGGTATAGGGCAATTAAAGACATTAAATCCGGACAAATAAATGATCATGTCAGTTCAATTGATCTGGTGGATCAGCACCCCCATCGGGCCCTGGTAGTACTGCAGACAGACCCTGCTACATGCATCATAAATGCCCGTCCAAAACAAAGTATTCACGAATTTATTAGTAGGAATAAGGTTCCTTTTGACATCAGTTATTCTTCTTTAGATTTTGATAAAATGGAATTATTGGATCTCATTAAGGATGAAAAAACCCAGGTAAGTGATATTCAGGACACCATTAGAGCGGTTATTGAAAAAGAATACAATGTGCAGATATGCAGTGGATCCGGCTTTATTTTAAATCTTCATAACGGTGAGATCGATTATACTATCACTGCAGGTGGAAAAGTGTTCCCAGAGGTTCCAGAAGTGGTGGGAGAACTTAAAAGAAGAGGCTTTCATATCTACGTGGCATCAGGAGATAGAACTAAATCCCTAGAACAACTGGCAAGTTTCATCAACATTCCATCTCAAAATGTTTTTGGTACTGCAAATTCTAAAAGAAAAAAGGAAATTGTAAAGGACCTCAAGAAAAGATACAAAGTAATGATGGTGGGTAACAGTGCTAATGATATTCTAGCACTCCAAGAAGCAGATATGGGCGTTTTAACCACACAACAAGATGAAAAACCACCCAAAAAAGTTATTAAAGCTGCTGATGTGGTTGTGGACAACATTAAAGATATTCTGGATATTGATTTCTGACCAAAACTGCTAATTATCTAACAATTTGGATCATGTCAGCTCCTTTTCAAACTATTATACATCCAGATAAGGGAATTTATTATAAAAATAATATTTAATTGAATTTCTAGATTTCTGATTAGTTCAGTGATCAATGAAACGTTTCAGAAAAGGAATAGCAAGGTAAACAATGCTTGACCACCCGTAACCGTATTCTTTTATGAATGGAAGGAATGTTACCCCAATTGCTACTAAAGAAAGGGTTGGAAGCATTAAATTAACCATTAAAGCTGATTTTCCTCTTTTAACTGCACTTTCATCCACTAGTCCACTGTTGATTGCATGGCGCCAATTGAGGAATAAAAGAATTCCAATGGCAAAAAGGTTGAGATCAAAAAATATGTTGGGAATCTGAAAATTGCCATATTCTCCAATGAAATATGCAGAAAAAGGTACTAATGCCACGAATACTAGCCACAAAATAATTAGCCATAACATAGCATCATCGGCACGCTTTATTTTGTTAAACTGACTGTGATTTATTCTCCAAAAAACCGAAAGCAGGAAGAAACTAATAAAATAACCATAAAAATTGGGTAATAGATCAACTAGGGACTGGTAAAGGATAGCTTCAGTGGGGTTAGCAATAGACGGTACTGTAATTCCTAATACCAGCAGAGTTAATGCAATGGCAAAAACACCGTCAACCAGAGTTTCAATCCGTTTAGGATTGATACTACTAGTCTTATTGTAGTTTTCTTCCATTTAATGCCCTCTTATTTATAAAGACCTTTCCAAGCTTTTAATGGCGCTGCGAACAGCTCTTTCTTCCACTATCTTATGGGCGACGCATAGCCCAATAAGCATTAAGGGCACCAAAATGTCTACAATCAAGTCAGCTCCCACATTTCCAATGGCATAATTGGAGATAGAAAGCATATTATTTATGTGAACTATGGCAGCTCCTAAATAAAAAACAGAAACTCCTATTACTGTGGCTGTCCAAAAATTTCCTCTTATCCAAAAACACAACAATCCAAGAACACCAAACGCCAAATTGGTAAAGGCAACCTCCATTTGGAATGGACTTCCTGTGGCCCAGCCAATATTCGAGGCAACCTGGTTTGCAAAAAAAGCATGACCGATAAATGCCCATAAAGAACCTATACCAACAGTGAAAACCAGGAAAGAGAGTAAAAATATTTCAACAATCCTTCGAATGGTTAAAGATCTCCTGGAATAAAATTGAAACCCCAATAATATTAATGAAACTATAATGCCTAGTATTAGCCAGGTGTAAGCCATGTCCATTAAATAACCCCCTCAAAGCCCAGAGTTATTATTTATTAAAACACATTATTTGCGTTCAATTATCATTTATTTAATACCTTCCTCCGGGAATCAAATGGAAAAATTTATAAGTTATTTTCATGGAATTATTGAAAATCAACCATTAAAAAGGCATAATAAGAGTATATTCTTCAAAATATATTTTTAAAGTTTTATAATTCAATTAAATTATAATCCATACTGCCTATCCCAATTTTCTCAGCATATTTTAATTGCACTTTACTATCCACTTCTTTCCAAACTCCCCTGAATTTATCTCTACCCTTTTGGTGACTGTGCTCCATTAAAGAACTTTCTAGACCAATTTGTTGATTCACCAGATCATATGATGCTGTATCCAGAGCCACTGGATCGATAGATGCTAAAATCCCGATATCCGGAACAATAGGAGCATCACTGAATGCCTCGCAGTCGCAGTCTGGAGTGATATCCATAAGGAAATTAATGAAACCTACTTTTCCTTTTTTGTTTTTAACTGCCCCATAAGCGTATTCTACCATTTTTTCGGAAAACTCTGGTAGAGTTCCAAAATCAATTTCAATCGCCGATTCTGGACAGTTCGACAAGCAGTTATTGCAGGCGATACATTTTTTCAAGTCTATTGTTGCTTTTTGGTTTTGTATGGATATTACTGATAGGGGGCAAGAGTCCAGGCAGGTGGCGCAAGCAGTGCAGGCGTCTGTTATTACTGGTTTGGAGCATTGATGTTGTTCTATCTTTCCAGGAACAGCAGCACAACCCATAGCCAGGTTTTTAAGAGCTCCCCCGAATCCACTCATCCCATGACCTTTAAAATGTGACAAAACCAGCATACTATCTGAAGTTTCAATGTCACCTGCAATTTTGACTTCCTGAAAGTGATTTAGATCAACTTCAACCGGGACCCAGTTATCTCCACAAATTCCATCAGCAATGATAATTGGTGCGTTTGTAACCACGTAACCAAAGCCGTTTTTAAGGGCCGTATGCAGATGATCGACTGAATTATGTCGACTTCCATAGTAAAGAGTGTTGGTGTCTGTAAGAAAAGGATTACCATGATATTCTAAGGTTTTTTCGATAACCGGACGTAAAAGAACAGGTTTAAGGAAAGTGTCATTTCCCATTTCTCCAAAATGAAGTTTGATTGCTGTCAGATCATTTTTCTTGATGAACTCCCCAAAACCAGCTAGATCAAATAATTGTCTTATTTTATTGATTTTATTCTCTCCCTTGCTACGGGACCTGAAATTAGAAAAATACACATCACTAGACATTTTAAATCCCCAATATTATCATGTATTATTCTATTGTGTTTCTGCTTGTAATAATTTAGAATTTTCAACCAGGATATTTCTACTTTTTATAACATCTTCGTAATTATTCAGCTCAATTATTCCCCTTTTTACCCCATTAACCAGTCTTAAATCAAGTGTTCCCTCACCTAAAGGTAAATGCTGATCCTTTTTCCCGTTATTATCACTTAAGTGATAGTAATAAGTGTTTTCCAACTTTAAAAAGGATTCAGGGTCGTTATTGGTGTTGGCATGACCCCAATCAACAGTAGCACAACATCCACATTTATCTAAGAAATAAGCATGCTCCTGAGCACTATTACAAAAATATGCATAACGGGAAGGCATGTTTTCCACAGAAAAAATCACACCTACTTCTTCAGCATATTGGTTAGCCTTTGTGAGAGTTTCAACAGCATATTGTTTGGCTATATCCCTTATTCGATCTTCCATGCGATGTATGAGCCCTGGATGGGTGGTTATTGCTTTAGCACCAATCTTAACTGCCAGATCAAGAGTTTCTTCAAGTTGAAACATAGTTTCGTCCCTTATTCCAGGGTTTAAACTGGCAGGATTAAGATCTATTGTAGGGGCATGCAAATAAACGTCAATATCGTAAGATGAAAAAATTTCCAAACCTTTCGCAGAATTAAGAAGATTTCTAGGCCAGTATGGACCTTCGCAGAGTATTTCAATAAGTTTAAAGCCATCATCAGTTGCAATATCCAGACATTCTTCAAATGAACGCATGAATAATGCCAGAGTGGAAAATCCTATTTTCATGTTTGACATTTTTTATCATAATTCTGATATATTTTTCGAATTTTGCCTGGACTTGACTTCAAATCTACCTTGGGCGATCAATTTATATAGTAAACCAAACACTATTTTATATCCTAAAACTATATATCAAAAATGGATATATGTAAAATCAATATATCAAAATTTAGAATAATCGAATAGATGGAGCTGTAAAATGGCCAAAAAAGATTCAAACACTGCCGATGCAGGAACGGATCAAGAAGAACATAACTTGGGATACAACATTAAACACCTGCACCCCTATGATAAAAAACTGATCAAAGGTTTTATGCGAGGTTTAGGTAAAATTATGATACTGTGGCTCATCAGCAAGAAAAGACAACACGGATATGAAATTATGACCCAAATACATGCCGCATCTCCTGTTGATAATAAAATGCCTAGTGCCAGCTTGATTTATCCAGTACTGCATAAATTAGAAAAAGAAGGATTGATCAGCGGAACATGGGAGCATCATGGTAAAAGAAAAGTTAAATTTTATGAAATAACCGAGGAGGGCAAAGGAAGCCTTAATCGAATGCGACAGATCGCTGCCCATGGAAGAAAACTTGGTGCAACGGACTTGTGGAAGGAATTCATGGAGGACATGTTTTTCCTTAAAAAAGGAATAGGAGACTAACATATGAAATACGCCATAGAAACCTTTGATCTTACTAAACGCTACGGTGATTTCACAGCTGTAGATGCTCTGGATTTAAAGGTTGAAGATAAAAGTATATTCGGATTTTTAGGCCCTAATGGGGCAGGAAAAACCACTACCATTAAAATGTTAACTTGTCTGATCCCGCCCACATCTGGAACAGCACACGTGGCCGGTTATGACGTTATTAAAAATCCAAACGAAGTTCGCCAAAAAATAGGGATGGTTCCGCAACTTGTAAGCCTATATGCTGATCTCACGGCCAGAGAAAATGCGGAGTTATGTGCAGACTACTATGGAATGTCCAAAGACCTTAAAGAAAGGAGAATTGACGAATTGATGGAATTGGTGGACATCAAGTACGCTGAGAATAAAATGGTTAAGCAGTTATCTGGAGGGCAAAAACAGAAAGTATCTGTGGTTGCTAGTTTGATACACCAGCCAGAAATTCTTTTTTTGGATGAACCCACCATTGGACTGGATCCGACTACCAAAAGCGTCCTTTGGGACCTTATCGATGAACTGAACCAGAAGGGGCATACCATCATCCTCTGTTCACACGACATGTACGAAGTGGACATGCTCTGTGACCACGTGGGCATAATAAACCAGGGAAAATTGGCAGCATATGACACCCCACAAGGGCTGAAGGACACCATACTCACACAAGAAGAAAAATGCGGGAGTAATATTGGTGAAATTGTCAGGGAAATGGAAGAATCAGATTCAGGTGATCACCCTTCATTTTTCAAGTTGAAGGAGGCAGTAAATGAATCTGAAATAGATAAAGCCAGGGAAATGAGTTTAATGGTGGATAATTCAGATAGGGAGTTAATTAATAGATTATATCAAATTCCTTGTGTTCTGAACATTGAAACTCATCGATCAGGTAGGCTCACCTTTAAATTAGCCAACACTGAAAACGCAGTAACACAAGTAATATCTTCAATTATGGAAACGGGTGGTAACATAAACTCGATTTCAACCAAAGATCCCTCTTTAGAAGATGTATTCATTAAAGTAACTGCTAAAAAGCCCAAAACAGGGAAAGAGGAGGGGGAATAAAATGTCCGAAACCAAGAAAATATGGTGGATGATTAAAAAAGACTTGCTGGTTCTTTGGAGACATAAACCACGTTTATTTTCCATAATACTATTCCCAATACTTATGATCGCGCTTTTCGGTTACGGTATGGGAGGAGAAATCGAAAACATTCCTGTGGTGATAGTAAAACAGACAGATGGTCCTGTAACCGATGCTACATTAAATGCCGTTAAAGGAATGTCACTATACAATGTACAGGATATTATCAGTGACCCACAACGAGGTCGGGAGATGGTTGAGTCAGGTCAGGTTAAAGCAGCCATTCTACTACCTCCTGATTATGAAAATCTTAACACTAGTAACTCCAAGTCGGTGGTGGTTTATGTTGATTCATCAGATCAGATGGCCACACAAATGTTGGTCCCAGCAACACAAGCCCTATTCAGCGAGATATCTTCTCAAATTGGAATGAAAAAGCTTGAAGCATTACAAAGTCAATCCACAACCCCTTCATCATCTATCCAGGTACAATCTCAAGGTGTCCAACCCAGCTCATCACTATCGTCCATTAACTTCCAGAACATTATGAACTCCATTAACTTTCAAGTCAATAAGATCTATGGAGACACTAAATATATTGACTTCCTTGTACCCGCGATACTGGCCATGACAGTTATGATGGGAGCAATGATGAGCATGGGAGAGTCTTTGGCAGGTGAAAGAGAGCGAGGAGAACTTGCCAGGCTTTTCATGACCCCAACCAGCGTTTCTACAGTGGTAGCAGGTAAAATAATATCAAGACTGGTCATTCAGACCACAACTGCCATGATACTGCTTGGTTCAGCCATATTACTGTTCAACATTACCATATCCGGTAGTATGTTACTTACTATACTCCTGCTAATACTGATAGCCTTGTGTTTTGTAGGTTTCGGTATAATGGTTTCCGCAAGGGTTGGTACTCAGGAAGATTACGTGCAAATGGTGATGCCATTTAGTATGCCCATGATGTTCATATCAGGAGTTTTCTATCCTTTGGAAACCATGCCCTGGATATTTCAAAAAATAGCATACATAGCACCTTTAACCTATGCAAATGACGCAATGCGGGGAGTTATGTTAAAAGGTGCAAGTATAGGGGATATATGGATCGATATAGCTGTTCTTCTGGGTTTTACACTGCTGTTCTTTGCAATGGGCGTAACCAGGTTTAACAGAGATATTTAGGAGATTAAAGCTAATTAAGAATGTAATAATAGAATTAGGTGATAATAATGAACATTAAAAGAAAACAAATCTTATTAGGATTTATGATAACCTGCCTTTTGGCATCACCAGTTGCGGTGGCAGGAGCAGATTGGAATATGTTCCATGAAAACGCCCAGCGCACCGGATATCTTGATCAGCCCGCTGATTTCACTCCCACCGTCTGGTATTTCAGTACTCAAGGTTCAATCAAGTCATCACCAGCCATTTTAAATAAAGTAGCATATTTCGGATCATCAGATGGTCATATATATGCAGTTAACCTGGAAGATGGGACCAAATTATGGGATTATAAAACTGACGGAGCCGTAGTGTCATCCCCTTCAATATCAGGAGACTATTTATATGTGGGATCAAAAGATGGATACCTCTACGCACAAGATATTAAAAACGGCGATGTTAAATGGAAATATAAAAGTGGTAATTCCTTAGAATCCTCACCATTAGTTAGTAACAACATGGTATATGTTGGTTCAAATGATGGAAGAGTTTATGCCATATATAAATCAAACGGGACTAAAAAATGGGAATATAATACTGGTAACGCCGTTAAATCTTCCCCCATAATCTCTGGTGATTATTTGATGGTAGGTTCTGATGATGGCAAAATATACGCCCTAAACAAAGAAAATGGTGATAAAAAATGGGAATATACCACCGGAGATAAGGTACAATCGTCCCCAGCTGTGATGAATAATGTTGTGTACGTTGGATCAGATGATGGTAAATTATATGCCATTAATACCAATAATGGGACACTCAAATGGAACTATGATATGGGAAAACCAGTAGCCTCCTCCCCAACCATTGACACCAATGACAACAGCCTTTTTGTGGGCGCTGATAATGGTAAAATGATGTGCTTAGACACTCGAAACGGAGCAGAAAAGTGGAGCTATAATGCCAGTGGAGCTGTAAAAACATCGGCCGCCGTTGTGGATAATAAAATAGTCTTCGGATCGGATGGAGGCACTGTTTACATAGTAAATAAGTATAATGGGAACCTTGAATGGAATTATAATCCGGGTTATGGTATAATTAATCAAGCCATACAATCATCACCCGCAGTTTATGGAAACATGATCTATATCGGTGCAGGTGATGGGGCCCTGTATGCCCTGAACAACGACAAAATGAACGGTCCAACATCCATATATACTTACTACCTAGTAGGTGCTCTAGTAATCCTGGTGGTTTTCCTGGTAGCAGTTAGAACGATCAGGAACCGAAGGAAAAAATCTGAATAACTATTTTTTCCTAAGAATATTTTCTAAAAAACAGATTAGACAGAAGAAATTTGTTTAAAACAGACTTCTGTCAACATTTTATTTTATTTTTTGATTTTAATTTTATTTTGAGTATATCGCAATGCGCTTTATCCTAAATCAAGGAAAATGGATATGTCATTATGCGAAAAAAATCTAAAAAAAATAAAACCTGGGAGGTTTATTAACTATTTACTGAACTCCTTTGAAAGCTGTATTTCAATGGCAGAAACATTGGTTGAAGTTCCCTCATTATTCATGATTTCTTCAGTGCATATGTCGATGCTTCCAATAGTCACGTCGGTTATGAATCTGTTTCTGACTATTTCTGCAACATCAACTGCCCTGGAAATAGCTCTTCCCCTTGCTTTGAGTATTACTTCATTAGTGCCGCCGTTCATCTGTGTTACTACAGCTAATACATAGTTCATTACCGGCTTGTTTCCAATGTACACCACATTTTCCTCTGACATCACTTAACCTCCATGAATATACTATGGTTGTTTTGTGTTACTAGTATTATATATATTTTATGCACACTGTTCTTTGAGGAAATAAAAGCCTTTATGAAAGCAAAAAATCAAAATATTAGAAATATATCAATATGAGGTGTGAAAATAGCTTTTAACCTAATTTAAACCCTAGAAAAAATAGATGTGATAGAAATTTACGTATCAGCATTAATAAATAGATTAATTAATATTATAGGGCATATTGCAATTATAATTCTTTTTAATTAATCTCAAAACTTTGTATTAATGGTTTAATGGAATTTTTATTCCACTGATCGGAATATTACCACAAAACCATCCATTTTGCCCTCAATGTTATTAATGGGTGTTACACTACCATCAACAGTACGGGTGGTTTCATCCTTGGCTGTAAGTAAAACCCTGTTGAATGAAGATTCTGCCTTCAAGTTGATGTTTTCCCCCATGGGAAACTTGTAGCCCATTGGTTTGAATATATCGCGGACATCATGACCTAAAGCATCTTCTTCCAGCCATCCAGTTAGTTCTTCAGCCATGGAATTCATAAAACGCACTTGTCCCTGGGGATCAGTGGCGATGACCGCGTCACTTATGCTCCTAAGCATAGCCCCTAACCATTGATCATGTTTGCGGAGTCTTTTTTCCAGCCGATGCCTATATAGGGTTATTTCAATAGCAGTGTTAAGTTCGCTCTCTTCAAAAGGTTTGCGTAGAAATCCATATGGTTGTTTTAGAATAAAACCTGAAGGCTCAGTTATTTTTGCTCTTTGAACTGTTTTTTCATCAGAATAAGCTGTTAGATATATAATGGGAATGCCAAACTTGGATCGGATTTTTTCTGCCGCCTCAATACCATCCATCTCTCCTTCCAGTTTTATATCCATAATAACCAGATCTGGTTGTATTTCCTCTGAGACTTTAATAGCCTCCTCACCTGAAGAAACAATAGCTGGAACATGATAACCAACACTATTCAGAGCTTTTTTCATATCTTCAGCAGTTATTCTTTCGTCTTCAACTATTAAAATATTAGCAATTGACACTTCATTTACCTCCCCTGTTTAACTCCCCTATATGTAGCGTAATTATTTTTTTGCGTTGAAAGCCACTACAAGGCCATTTACACGCTGTTTGTAATCTTTAATAGGAGTAATGGTACCTTCTACCTTTACATGGGTTCCACTGCGAGAAATTAACTCAGGATGCTCATCTGATGCTAGGACTTCTTCCAGTGAACATTCACGGATGACTTCTTTCAGAGGCAAAAATACTTCTTTTAAATCCTTTCCCAGAGCTTCTGCCTTAGTCCAACCAGTTAAATTCTCAGCTAAGGCATTGATAAATCTGATTTGGCCTGTAGAGTTTGTGGCAATAACTGCTTCTGATGTTTTCTGTAACATGGCCGCAGAAATTTGATCGTGTTCCTTTTCCATTTGGTGTCTGTAAAGAGTTATTTCTATAGCAGCATGAAGCTCACTCTCTTCAAATGGTTTGCTTAACATTCCCTGGCCTTTAACCAAAAATCCGGATGGTTCGGTTAGTTTAGCTCTTTCAACTGTTTTTTCATCAGAATAAGCTGTTAGGTAGATTACAGGAATATCTTGTACCTTTCTTATCTCTGCAGCTGCCTCAATACCATCTATTTCTCCCTTTAACTTAATATCCATCAAAATTAAATCAGGCTCCAGCCTTGCTGCTTGACGAACAGCGTCTTCTCCTGTAGAACAAATTACTGGTACTTTATAGCCGGCAAATTTCAGTCCAGCTTTGATATCTTCGGCAGTGATTCTTTCATCTTCCACCACCAGAATAGTTGCATGAGTCACTCCATCTGCACTCCTGAACTTCTAAACAATCATTTTTACTTTAATATACTATTGTTATTTTTAGTATATCATTGCTTTAATATAAGGATTCTTAAAGTAGTAATAATTCCCAGTTTTATCTCTCCATAAGAATCTTATTTATAGCATCTAAAACGGCTTCGACACTTGCCATAACTACATCTTCCACCGTAGATCTGCCTGTGGCACTGCTACCTTCTTTATCGGCTAGAATTACAAATACCTCAGCAAGGGCATTTGTACCACCTGTTATTGCCTCAATATGGTATTCTTTAAGCTCTATGTCCGCTGTTTCTCTCACTAAACTTTGAATTGCATTTATGGCCGCATCAACAGGGCCCACCCCAGTCTTGGCTGCAGTTTTAATTTGGCCATCAATATTAAGTTTGACTGTTGCAGTGGGAAGTACGTTGTCCCCTGTTATGACTGTAAAACCTTCTAATCTAACTTTTTCCTCTTTAGGCCTTCCTATTACTGTTTCGGCCAGTGCTTGCAGATCAGCGTCAGTCACCATTTTCCCCTTGTCGCCCAGTTTTTTCACTTGGTCGTATAAACTGCAGAACTGGTCTTCGTCCATTTCAATTCCATAATCATCCAGTTTAGACCTTATGGCGCGGGCTCCAGTATGTTTTCCCATGACTATACGTCGGGTGTGACCAACCATCTCTGGCTTTAAGGGCTCATATGTCTCTGCTTTCTGCAGAACTCCGTGGACGTGTATTCCTGCCTCATGGGCAAAGGCGTTATCCCCCACAATAGCCTTATTAGGGGGCATTTTTACTCCAGTAATTCTGGAAACCAATTCTGAAGTGCCCACTAAAAGTTCTGTGTTGATGTTTGTTTTAACTCCATAATTGATCATAAGGGCCATTACAACCTCTTCCAGGGAGGTATTCCCTGCTCTTTCGCCTAAACCATTGATTGTTGCATGGACTTGTTGGGCACCGGCTTCCACTGCTGAGAGGCTGTTGGCAACAGCCAGACCAAAATCATCATGGCAGTGAACACTGATTGGGATGTTAACCGTTTTCTTGATGTCAGTTATGAGTTTATGCATGGATACCGGGACCATGACTCCTACTGTATCTGGAACATTGATTACATCAGCTCCTGCTTCTTCCACTGCCGAGTAAATTTTTTGGAGGAATTCCAGTTCAGTTCGTGTAGCATCTTCTGCTGAAAATTCGGCTATTATTCCATGGTCTTTAATGTACTCCACTGCTTCCACTGACTTTCGGAGAATTTCGTCCTGATCCATTTTTAATTTATATTCTCGGTGAAGGGGAGATGTTCCAATAAAGGTGTGAATGTAATCCACATCAGATTCAAGGGCTGCATCCAGATCTTCCTGCAGTACTCTTGCCAAACCACAAACCTGCGTTTTCAGACCCAGACTTTTAATTTCCTGGGCAGCTTTTCTCTCACCCAGTGATGCAGCTGGAAATCCAACCTCTATAACATCCACACCTAAGCGATCCAGCCTTTTGGCTATTCTGATCTTTTCATCCGGCGTTATAGCTACCCCTGGCGTTTGCTCACCATCTCGAAGGGTAGTGTCAAATATTCGCACCTTTTCAGGTATTTTCATTTCTTTTTTTAACTCATCTATGTACATGGGAAGACCCCGTATGGTTTGACATGATAATTTGATCTTTAGATGGGACCCAATAAAAAAATTGTGTTAAAATAATATCTATTTGAACTTGACTCTGGAGTTGATAATTATGTTCCCATAATCAAGCTCAGGAAGTTTCTGAGGCCTGGTGCCAAGCCTAAAATAAATATGGCCAATTTCAACATGTTACGAATGGTTCTATCTTCAACATAAGTATCTGTAAGATAAAGAGCAGGTAATATTACTGCTATTTTCAAGGGATACATTACAATGGCAGTGTCTGCTAGCTGAGTTAGTGCGTTGGGTAGAACGTGCTGTTCGCCATAGCCGTAGTAATCCACAGCTATAAAAGTGGTGCTTGCATCTAACAAATGGGCTAAAAGAACACTTAAATTAAATTTATCCTTTAATAGACTCCACTTTCGGCTCAATAAAACGAATGGAGCAGAAGCCAGAGCCCATGAGCCTAGAATCTGTAAAGTCGCAGCTGGATTGATGTGCTGAGCGTAATATATATTTGGAAGGCACATAACTGCTCCAACTGCAAATATAATATAACGATAATCCCAATCAGTCTTACGTTCAATTAAAACTGATATTAATAATGTAAAGATGGCGGATAGACCAGTTAAAACATATATGCCTGGAGTTACCAGGATGTAGGTTAAGGGATATATTCCATTATCTACCAGTGCACGAGCACTGGATCCGAAGAATATGAAGGGAATTAGTGGTATGAAAAGATCTTTAGGATCTTTATCTATCCATCTGAACATTCTGATTATTAGGAGAATTACCAGGCCCAATATTATGCCAAATACAATTGTATTCAGTGTAGTGTAACCAGGGTGCAGGTAGATAAAGTTCTCCTGGATGTAATGTAGGATAGAATCAAATACCATGGCACTAAATAGGGGCTGGGAATATTTAAACTTATCTTAACTTGCTAAAAAATAAAAAAGATCTAAATTCGACGGATCTTCTTGTTTATAACTTCTTTCAGGATGAGTGGTAGGGGAGTACGATCTCCAAAAACATTCGTCTTCCCAGATAGTATTCCTTTAAGTATACTATCCACAGAGAAATCTGCTTCCAGTTGGGTAACACAACTGCCAATAGCTCCCAGAAAGTGGGCATCACTAGCACCGATTTGGGGAATTTTCTTCTCTTTGGCCATTTTTTTGGCTCGCCAGTTAGAGTATCCGAAAATGTAACGTGAGTTTAGGGTTTCCATGGCATCCACATCCACATATTTTACTTGGGTGAACAGTCCTTCCCGGTAAGTTACAAAGGGATGGGCTGCCACAGCAATTCCTCCCTGAATTCTGATGAGTTCAATAGTTTCCTCAGGGGAGATTCCCTTGGGTATTTCTTCGCTTATGCCCAGGGCCACAATATGTCCCTTTGTAGTTGAAATTTCCATGGCGGGGATGATCACCAGATCATCCATTTTTCCAAATTCTTTTAAAGCTTCTTCAGAACCCTTGAGAGAATTATGGTCAGCAATAGCAATGGCATCTAAGCCAATTTTACGGGAATGTTTAATAATGTCTTTAACAGATGCGGTAGAGTCTCCAGAGTATGTGCTGTGAATGTGGGGGTCAATGATCATTAGTTATCTCCTGTGTATGATTGCCTTTATCAGCCCGGCAGTTCCAGTCATCATTACGTCTCCTCCTGGTGCGGCATTGTAAATATCTAAATCTGTTTCTGTCAGAATAGCACGTTTTGGGCCTGTAGCCACTACACATTCAAAGTCCCCTATTCCTCCCACGGCCCATGCACCATGCCCTCCCTCACTATGAACCTCTTCATGAGTAATTGTTCCTTCCGAAAGGCGATTAACAAGTTCTTCTATTCTTTGAGGGGTAAGGAGGCCTGTGTGATGCTCGAAAACGCCATTAATTTTTCCTTTCTTGAAAGAAGCAGCCAGTGTGTGCCCATTTCCCACATCCATAACCATATAATTCTTCATTTCCGCAACTGTGGGGTCAAGGGTGGCTCCAGATATGGATGCAAATTTTGAATCCATGATGAGTGGGTGGTATTCTTTGAGGGTTCTAAAAACCCCCTGCATACGGGTGAAGTATTCTGGAACTTCATTATAATATGCAAAATCCTCAGGAATACGAGGAACATTAAGCTTTTCCTTTATCTTTTGAAAACGAAAGTTTCTGTCTCCAGTGCCTTCTTGAAAACCATGATCTTGCACTGCTACCCCAATATGGTCAAATTCCAGTTGGACATCAAAATTTGACAGTGCTCCCCTGATAGCAGCCAAATCAACGTCCTTTAAATCCAATTGGGCGACTTCGGGATGTTCTTCCCTGGCAGGTACAATCTCTATGCCCGATGATTTTACCCTTTCCAAGTCATCTCTAACTGTCCTGGCAGAGTTTTCTGTCATCAACACCCTGTACCCTTTATCAAGGTGACTTTTAATGGCCCTGTTTACCGGACCACCACCCATGGTCTCACCCGTTAAAAAAAGGTCATGATGATGTCTTCTTATCCTATCCGCCATTATTTTTGTGGGAGACGGTAGAACCATCTTAACTGCGTTTTCAATGGAGTTTTTAGAGTCATACAGCATTATGTCCTGGGTCCCTGTACCCACATCAATTGCCAGTATTTTCATGTTCTACTCTTATGTTCATTTTTCATTATAAGCAATACAAATGAAAGTACACATCTATACAACAAAGATTTAAATAGTACTCTAGTTATATTTTTGTGTTAGACAATTATTCGATTAAAACAAAAAGTCAATGTTTAAATAATAATTTATAGATGACAAAAACTTGGATAGATAGATATTTTATAATTAGCCTTTAATATTAAATCCCAATTATTAAAAATTGTCATCAGATTAATTGTATTATTTTAATGATGTAAAATGAGGTGAAATACATGTACAGTGTGAAATTAACGGAAAATGAAATCCCCAAAAAATGGTATAACATAGCTGCGGATCTTCCAGTTGAATTCCCCCCATACGACCAGACTGAAGAAGGACACCAGCTGGAAAATCTGCCTAAAATATTTTCTAAAGGAGTTTTAGAGCAGGAATTATCCACTGAAAGATATATTAAGATTCCAAAGGAAATTAGAGACGTTTACAAACAGATGGGGCGTCCTAGCCCACTTACCAGAGCAAAAGCCCTGGAAGCCCATCTGGACACCCCTGCCAAGATATTTTATAAAAGGGAGGACACTTCCCCTACAGGAAGTCATAAACTGAACACAGCCATAGCACAAGCATACTACGCTAAACAAGATGGAGCCGAACGTTTAACCACTGAAACTGGTGCAGGACAGTGGGGTACAGCTCTTTCACTGGCTTGTAACCTTATGGATATTGACTGCACAGTTTACATGGTTAAAGTATCCTTCAACCAGAAACCCTACCGAAAAACCATTATGGAACTGTACAACGGAGAAATATTAGCATCACCAACTGATAAAACTGCATTCGGTCGAAAAGTACTTCAAGAAAACCCTGATCACCCTGGAACATTAGGTGTAGCCATATCAGAAGCAATAGAAGATGCATTAAACGATGAAAAGGTATACTACTCCCTTGGAAGTGTTTTAAACCATGTAATGATGCACCAGACCATTATAGGCCAGGAAACGCAAAAACAATTAGAAGTGTTCGATGAATCACCTGATGTGATGATTGGATGTGTTGGTGGTGGCAGTAACTTCGCCGGGGCAACCTTCCCCTTCATCAAGGACCATTTAGATGAGAAGATTGACTGTAAATTCATTGCAGTTGAACCATCCCACTGTCCCACCCTGACTAAGGGTGACTACTGTTACGACTTCGGAGACACTGCTGGACTTACACCACTTATCAAGATGTACACTATGGGACATGACTTCATACCTCCATCAGATCACGCTGGTGGCCTGCGATATCATGGTATGTCACCATTAGTTGCTCTTCTAGTGCATGAAGGAATCATAGAAGCACGAGCTGTGGAACAAACCGACGTCTTTGAGAGCGGCGTACTGTTCGCCCGGACAGAAGGAATTGTACCAGCTCCCGAAACTTGTCACGCTATAAAAACTGGAATAGACGAGGCTCTTGAATGTAAGAAGACCGGTGAAGAGAAAAACATCGTCATCAACTTCTCGGGGCATGGTCTTCTGGATCTGGCTGGCTATGATGATTATTTAGAAGGTAAAATTGTTAATTAATCACCTTCTATCTTTTTTTATTTTTTAACAGACGGATTTAATCATTTATTGTAAAATTCTTTCAATTTAGTCCAATTATAACTTTAATTTTCTTATTTGCCTAAAGTATAGAATCACTATGAACCATTTCATCGTACTCTATTTATATCAGTTAACCAATATAGATTAAATGAGACTTATAAAAGGAGGATCATGTTTATGTACCTAATAGGGGAAGCCTTGATCGGAAATGGTAACGAAATAGCTCATATTGATTTGGTAATTGGAGATAAAAACGGTCCTGCAGGGACAGCCTTTGTAAACAACATGGCCAACCTCTCACTGGGACACACACCCTTGCTTTCAGTGGTCAGACCTAACTTGATGACCAAACCAGCAACACTCATAGTGCCTAAAGTCAGTGTACGCTGCCTTGATGACGCTAACAAGATATTTGGACCTGCTCAGGCAGCTGTTGGTCGAGCAGTGGCGGATGCAGTGGCTGAAGGTATTTTGCCCAAAGAAAATGCAGAAGATATGATTCTAATCATCAGCGTATTTATTCATCCTGATGCTTCAGATTTCCGTAAGATATACCAGTACAATTATGGAGCAACTAAACTGGCTTTAAGAAGAGCCATGGAAGGATACCCATCTATTGACAAAGTATTAGCTGAAAAAGATAGGGGAACGCACCCAATAATGGGTTTCAAAGTTACGAGACTGTGGAAACCACCATACTTGCAAGTGGCTCTTGACTTGGATAACTTAGATGAAATGGAACGCATTATTGACAGTCTACCAGACAGGGAAAGAATTCTCATAGAGGCAGGTACTCCCCTGGTTAAGAAGTTTGGAGTGGGAATTGTCAGCAAAATTAGAGAACTTAAAAAGGATGCCTTTATCATCGCTGACCTAAAAACTCTTGATGTCGGTAGAATAGAAGTTAAAATGGCTGCTGATGAGACAGCAGATGCCGTAGCCATCTCTGGTCTTGGAACACAGGAGTCGATCGAAAAAGCTGTGCACGAAGCACAAAAACAGGGAATATATTCCATCTTGGACATGATGAACGTGGAAAATTTCACTGAAAAGCTCGAAAAACTCACTTACAAACCAGATATTGTCCTCTTACACCGTAATGTGGACTTGGAAACCATGAAAGCTGAACGTGGTGAAGAACAGGAAGCCATGACTGAGTGGGGTAACATTAACAAAATTAAAGAAATTTTAGGCAATTGTGGCCTGGTGGCAGTTGCTGGGGGAGTAGTGCCTGGAAAAATGGACCAAGCCTTGGAAAGCGGTGCGGATATCATCGTAGTAGGCCGTTATATTATTGGTTCCAGGGATGTGCGCCGTGCAGCCGAGGACTTCTTAGAGAAGATGCCTCAGGACCCTGACACCATGCGTTTAGCCATGGATGAAGACGAATCCATCTAAAAAAGAGCATGTGTTGATTTGTATGCTCTAAATCTACTTTTTTTAATTTATTTTTTAATAATTTAAATTTTTTTTAATCCGTGCCTATTTGATGGGCTATTCCGTCTGTTTCCTCTTCAGCTCCGTGCATAACACTGTCCAAAGTATCCAAAAATTTTAAATAGTCTTTTAAATGAAAAACAACCACTTTATCCCCTTTCTGGAATTTTGATATGTTCTCTAGATCCATTGGCTTAACCATCTTACCGGTGAATATTCCTGCATATTGCCTAACATCCTTCATTCGCATTTTCCCCAATACCTCCATCAGTGCATCTATTTTTCTCAGTCTTTTGAAAAAAGTGTGGTTTCATTAGATAGGTTGTCTAAAAGTTGAATATTACTTAACTAATGGTAATTATCTTCTAAACTTAAATTAGATATTATAATATCATTTATTTCTGCGGCATGTTTCTCGTTTATTGGTATTTTTACGGAATTTTCCCCATCACAAAAGTGCTTCAATGGAGAAGATTCCCATTCTAAATCTTCTGTATAGGTAAACTTTAGACATGATCCAGCGAATAGTTTCCATTGGCATGAGGTGATTTCAACATTTTCTATTTTTTCATAAAGAAAAGGAAACTCAATCCATATATCGTCGTATTCACTCCTAATATTCCTTTTTGCTTTCAAATAATTTTTATTTATTTCCAAATAATATTCATCATCCGAAGGAAAACCTTTCGGTGGAAAAAATCCCAGCACATCTTTTAAGTTGTACCCACATTTAACGCAGAAATTTTTATTATATTCACCATTCCCACAGTTTGGACAGGTTATTCCTGTATTAGCTGCGTCATGAAAAATGATATCTATTAAACCTGGCCTTGTTAACTTATTACCGCAGCTCTCACAGAAATCAACATTTTTTCCGTGTTCCACCCCACAATATTCACAAAACATAATATCCACTGAAATAGCATATTCTTATTTTTTATTATCTTCCCCCAGTAAATAATAGTAGCACAGATATAACTCTTAATCAAAGATAAAAAAAAATATGTCTTATCCTTAAATCAGCAACTAAGTTATTTAAAGCCAATTAAGCTCCAATGATTGTGATGATTTCAGAATTTATAACTCCACTTTAGAATTTTTGATATCTATCTTCAACCCCCGATCCCAACCCTTTCAATCCGCATTGCCCATATTATCAGCACAACTAAAAAAAGATAAAAGATAATAAATTCATATTATCTTTAGGTGGGGGAATTCAATGGTGAACAAGAAAATATTGGGAATATGTGGAAGCCCCAGGAAACAGGCCACAGAGTACGTGTTAAGTGAGGCTCTGAATTCCATGGAAGAAAAGGGTTACGAAACCGAATTATTCACGGTTCGGGGGAAAAATATAAGCCCATGCAGGAACTGCGACTATTGCATACGTGAAAAAGAATGTATTTTAAAGGATGACATGTATGAACTTTACCCTCTTTTTAAGGATGTTCAGGGAATTATAATGGCCACCCCTATCTATAACGGAGGGGTTAGTGCGCAGATCAAGGCAGTTATGGACCGGACCAGGGCAGCGGCGGCTGTAGACATTAATTTCCTGAAGCATAAAGTTGGAATGGTCATCGCTGTTGGTGGAGATCGTGTTGGAGGTCAGGAACTGGCCATTCAACAGATATTGACTTTTTATATTTTAAACGGGACCATACCAGTCAGTGGAGGGCCTTTCGGCTCCAATCTTGGAGCAAATTTCTGGTCTCGGGACTCCTTAAAAGGTGTGAAAGAAGATGAAGAAGGTTTCAGAAGTCTCAATAAAACCGTTAAGAGATTCCATGAATTTCTGGATAAATACAAGTAAATAAAAAAAATAAACTCAATGTTAGAATTGGTTATAAGGTATAAGTTATAATTAATGAAGAGTTTTAATAAGCTTAAATGTTTGAAAACTTAATTTAATTAATTTTAGAAAAAATGTGTTATCTGTTATAAGTTATAAGTTATGATTAAAGGAGCGTTTTAATGAGGATTATTGTTGATGAAAAAAAATGCACTGGTTGCGGGATCTGCAAAGAGGAGTGCCCAAAGGGCGCAAAGATTTGGGATGTTAATAAGAAGGCCATGGCCACCAATCTACGCTACTGTCACCTGTGTACTTTCTGTGCTTCCAAGTGCCCGGAAGAGGCAATACTTATAGTGAGGGATGCCGAAGATGAAACGAAAAAGCAAGATACAGAGGAAGACATCTGAAACAGAAATTTATCTTGAAATGGATATAGACGGTACTGGCCAGTACCAGGTGGAAACTGGTATCCAGTTTCTCAACCACATGCTGGAATCATTTGCCAGACACAGCCTCTTTGATCTGAAAGTTGAAGCTACTGGTGATCTAGAAATAGACGACCATCACACAGTGGAAGATGTGGGAATAGTACTGGGAGAGGCCCTTCAAAAAGCTCTGGGAGATAAAAAAGGAATCCGAAGGATGGCCCATGCACTGATACCCATGGACGAATCTCTGGCAATGGTAGCCTTAGATCTCTCCGGCCGAAATTACACTGTTTTGGACTTAAATTTCCATCAAAATAAAGTGGGTGACCTCAGCACTGAAAATGTAAGCCACTTTTTGGAATCCTTTGCCCAAACAGGGAAAATAAACCTTCATGCCCGCTGTGAAGGGAAAAATGACCATCATCAAGTAGAGGCTTTGTTCAAAGCATTAGCCCGTGCCCTATCCGACGCAACTCGCATAGTCCATGAACAGATGCCCAGTACCAAAGGTGTCTTATGAAGAAATTTCGGATTGAGGAAAGAATTTAAAAAACATATCTTGTGATAAAGGAGAGGAAAAAATGAAAACTTTAATTGCCTGCTACTCCCATACTGGAAAAACCCTCACTGTGTCTGAGAAATTGCAGGAACAGATAAAAGCTGATATGACACGTATTGAACCTGTTAAAGACAGATGGTATGTGATAAAAGCAATTCATGCCTATTTAGAAAAAAAATGGCCTATTAAGCCCTGCATAACTGATATTGATGATTATGATTGTTTGATTGTTTGCAGTCCCATTTGGGCCGGCCGCACCACTCCCGGTGTGATCCAGTACCTAGAAGAGTTAGAAAATACTTCTGGCAAAAAATTTGCAGTTCTAGTTACTATGGGTGGAGATGGAAGTGAATTAGCCACCATTCAACTTAGAAATGGTTTAGAAGCAAAAGGAATGGAGTTTGTTGATAAACTGGTCATTAATGGAAGTGCACAGAAAAGTGGTGAATGGGAAGCCATAACCAAAAATTTCGCCCAGAAATTTATGGAATGATGGTATTAGAATCTAATTCTAACCCATACCCCAAAAACTCGGATATCACATTATTCATCTTTTTTAAAATACTCGAAAATCCTGCCAAAATCTATCCCTGAAATCTCTCGGCCCTTGTACTCCTGGAATATGTTTTCTGCGGCTTCCTCCAGTTCCACAGATTTTATGCCATGATCAAGGGAAAGTCTGGCTTCAATGAAAGCAGCCAGACGATCAACACCATGAAGTAGTTCACCATCCAGGGGTGAGAATTCATCTTCATTATATTTTTCAGTAAGATCTTGAAAGCTGACACCAAATCTGATTTCCTGTTCCACTTGAATCTTGTTATCAAATTCTGATTCAGAAAAATATTTCATATCCCCATGCCAGGGGCGTGGTAAGAGAGGTAAAAGCTCTTCCTTCATTTGAAAGTCTTCATAATCCTTGATAATCTCCTTAAGTCCTTCAACTGAACCTTTGACTGGTGATATGATGTCCTTAGTCAATACTTCAGGTAAATCATGGAAGAGGCCAGCGTAGAAGTTGTTGTAGAAACGTTTAGAACATACATCAATGCCCATCTGCAGGGTGCAGAGGTAGCTGGTAGCGGCTACAATGAACATATGCCCCAGTACAGAAGTCTCAGGTATTCTTGGTATGTGTGCCCAACGCTTCTGAAATCTGAGCTGGCCGCAGAGATCAATAAAACCAAAGGACTTCTTACCCAAAAGAATTTTCTGGACGCCGATAAGATCATAGTGATCCTCGATCTGGTTTTCAATGTTCTCCTTGGTCTTGTCGATACCGTAGATGAAAGGTGCGGTGTGATAGATGATCTTGAACTCCCACTGAGTGGCCAAGTAATGTGCGGCCCTCAAAATACGTCTTTCCAATGTGTTGGAAGTTTTTTGAAAATAATCTTTGAATCGTTTCTGGAAATCTTGATCCAGACCTTCCATATCCCTTTCAAGCTTCTTGAAAACATGTTTATTTAGTTCGTAACCTTTTTCCTTCATCATCCTATGAAAAACAGGGGGTTTGATATCAGTTAGAACTGTTCTATGCAGAAATTCAAATATGCCCCCTTCAATGAGGGCTAACCAATCCACACTCCCCGGACCCAAGTGGTCTTCCTCAAACCTAGCGATAACATAGGCTATTACCATTTTATGAGCCTGTTTATCCAGTTCAGTAAATTCAACAGGGCGAATGTGGTCGTTCCAGCGTTGCATGCTGGCTGCTTTGGAGAATCGTTCTATGATGTTTTCAATCATGATGCCACCATTGCATGTTATGTAATGACTGGCATTAAAAAATAATGATCTATAAAACACTAAAAATTAGATTTTAAAAATAATTAAAAATAAAATGAAAAAAAAGCAGTCCTAAAGACCGCTTTTATATATATTTACTCTGGTTTGGAAACTAACTCGGTCTTGGACATAGTCTGTCCTTGTGGACCGTGTGGTTTTCGTACGACAGTGTCGTTGGCTTTTTCTATTTCACGAGCTTCCACAGCTAACCTGGCGGCTGCTGCGATCATTTCGTGTGCGGAAGCCACGATAGGTACGTATTTTTCCATTTCTTTAACCATGAAACATCCTTTCAGGTCGACATCACCGACTTTGGCGGCGATTTCGTATGCGGCCATGGCTTTTGCTTTAGCATAAGGGTTGGAGAATCCACCAGCTGCAGTAGCTTTAGCAGCGTCAATAACGACTTTTGGTAGTTCAATTTCGTTTCCTGCTTCACAGGTAGCAATGATTCCGTCCAGGGTTTCTTGGACTACTCGGTAGGCGCCGGTAGCAGCTAGAACCTTAATAACGTCAGAGTTGAAACTGGCCATTTCAGTTGGGTCCAGGAATTCTCTTCGTGCACCGATCATTGGGTCACCCAGGACAACAATGTATCCTAGGCCCTGTTCGTCCATTTCTTCTCTTTTACCCATTCCAGGAGCGTCTCCAACAATGACTGCTGGAACATCCATTTCAGATAATAATTCCCTTGCTCGGGCAGGGCCAGGAGCACCAGGGTTTGGGCTGATGAATACTACAAAATCTGGGTCGAAGTCCATTATTTTAGGCACGGCTTCTTCAATCTGTTCTGGGTTCATCTTTGCTCCAGAACCCACGCCTCGAACGTCTATGTTAGGTCTGTCGGCCCTCTCGTCAAGACATAAATCAATGACTGGAGAGGTACCTAAATTACCGCATTTAATAACTCCTATTTTTACTACCATATTATCACCAATCTGCTATTTGGAAGATCGGCATAAGTATTTTTTCATTTAATTTTTAGGGCAAGGTTTATATATGAGATTT
>JAHKLP010000068.1 GCA_020855015.1 Methanobacterium sp. | reverse complement strand
GAGGGCTTGTTTTTCTTGGTTGAGGGTGGGGTTGGTGTTTTTGAGTTGGCCTTGTTGTTGTCGTTGTTTGTATTTTTGTATTAGTTGTTCTTTTTCTTGTTGTTCTTGTTGTTGGGCTTGTTTTATGAGGGCTTGTTTTTCAGAGTCTATAGTTTTCGAGTGATTTTTTAGTTTTTGGCGTTCTTTGTATTTTTTCCGGATTCGCTCTATCTCCTCAATTTCTTCTTCAGGAGCCTCTTCACGATGAACCTCTAATTGTACAGTACTCATTCTCAGTTTCCCTCTAAAACATTCCTTGAGTTTCCACACGATTTGAAGATATAAACTTTCTAAATCCGCTTAGTTTTTCAGGTAATTAGTTATAAAATTATATCACTAATAAGGTTATAAAGCTCTATAAACCTTTTGATTCATTTCACAAGCCTTATTATTCCCTTTTATGAATAATAGTGGCTCTTGGCAAAATTGTGCTCTGATAAATTTTTATAACTGTGGTACGAAATTGTCAATATTTAATTATAAAAAGCAGTTTACGTCCGTTGCTAAAAAGTAGTTCTTTTTATAAAGTTGATATTACTTTAAAATTTAAATCCTGTAGATTTTTCATACAAAAGAGCCTGAATTGGTTTAAATCTTTAAATAACCAATAATTTCCTAAAATCACATCTTACAATTTATAAAATATATTAAATACAATTATATAATAATAAAAGGGGGGATGCTTTTGGAAACTTCTACCACTGGTACTAAAACTATTTCTATATTAAGGAAAGAACTAATTGTTTTCCTGGTTATACTGACTATATTGACTTTTATTCATTTTTTATGGTTTTATCTTAATTATGGCACATGGAATAACGTCCCAACATACACCACCCTTGTGCACATGCTGATACCTGCTTCTTCAGCCATTATATGTATGGTTCTCTTCCGGGATCAGGCCCTTACCCGTGAAACAAAATTTTTCTTGGGAATATTCGTATTATACACCATAGTTTTCCTGATTGAAAGTTTTTACAGGCCAATTATGCCTCAAACTCTAATAGAACTGCCAGTTATCAAAGAAATACCTTTATTATCATCATTAATCGCAATTTTTGGTTTTATAAGCATAATTATAATGAATCTTAAGAAGAAGTGGAGAGAAAGCCTTAAACTATCTAAATTATGGTTTGGAGTTAATAAAAAGTTTTTCATAGGTTTCACAGCATTATTTGCCATTATCGTCATCGTTCTTTTCTATTTAAACTATCTTTTTGGGTTTGGAGAATCCCTGTTGGGATATGACCCGGGAAATTTTATTATACTTTATCTTACCTTATTGGGTCTAAGTTTTTTCATTATCTGGCCCCAGTATTTTGGAGAAGAGTTCGGTTGGAGGTACTACTTGCAGGACAGATTATTCCCCTTATTCGGATCATATTGGGGAGTTGTGATTTTAGGGGTGATATGGGGAATCTGGCATGCAGGTAATATCTTTATGGGAATGAACTGGCCAGGACAACCCATATTCGGTAATCTGAACATGATCTTCATCGCCATAATCCTTGCAGTGATTTATGGTTACGCAGTACTGGTTACTAAGAGTGTCTGGATCGCAGTTGCCTTACATTTAATCACCGATACCACTGAAGTGGCTGCCATGATCTATCTTTCGCACGCTGAATCAATATTCGCCTTCGGATCTGGCATCTACTCCTTCCTGATCCTGGGAATATTTGCAGTGCTACTTATACTCCTGGATCAGAAGGTCTGGAAGAGTGTAAATGTGCTTAAAACATGATTATTATTTAATAAAAAAAATTCTTTCATGGGGGGATAAGTTTGAGTATATGGGCTATAATTGGTATTATTCTTGGCGTAATAATTTTGATTTTTGTAGTTGTGTGGATAATAGGTCATTCTGGAAGTTCTGATTCTGAAATACTCAAACCAGATGGCGCTATCACTGGGAAAGCATTGGTGGTATATGATCCTGGTTTATCAGGGGGAACCAAAACTGCAGCTACTTATATGGCTGAAGATTTAACAACAAAAGGTTATGAGGTTAAATTAGCCAGTGTAAAATCCGGCAACCTATCTGATCTGTCAGGATACAACTTCCTGATTGTGGGAAGCCCTACCTATGGGGCCAAACCTACAGAACCCATAACATCATATTTGAATAGTTTAGAAAATCAAAATAACATTACTGCTGGAGTTTTTGCCCTATCTGCGGGTGATAAACAGGATGCAGAGATAGTTATGAAAGGAATTCTTGAAAATAAGTCCATAACAGTTAAGGTTGCAGTTAAATACGGAAATTCAGCATTTGGATTGTCTGCAGACCGAAGCAAATGTTCAAATTTTGTATCTCAAGTTTTAGCATAAAATTAACCATTTAATAATATTCTAGATGACCAAAAAACTGGTATTGGGTTATTTGAACTTCCAGGCACTTTAATTAAATTAGATGGGGGTGATAATTGTGAAGACTGGTCTTATAATTGCCATAGTGGTTATAGTGTTAGGTGGTGTTTTGGCTGCAGGATATTTTTTAATGCAACCTTCTAAAAATGATACAGCCAATTTAACAAACAATACAACAACTGTTAACAACACAACGAATACGAGTTCTGGTAACACACAAGAGGGTCAGGACACCCAAACTCAAAATAGTTTAATATCCGCAGCTCAGGCCAAGGCTATTGCAGATAGCTACTTAAATTCCAATTCTCAGTATGTAAACTTTGATGCAGGCACTCCATCATTACAGGGAACTGTGTACTATGTGCCAATGGTTGTAAACAATGACAACGCACAATCATCCAAGGGAGCAGTAGTCGGTAATGTAAAGGTAGATGGCCAAACCGGTGCAGTCTTGGGGACTCAAAGCTGGGACATTGAAACAAATGAACCAATAAATGAACCACCATGACTTGATAAGAATAATTCAGGTATTTTAAGTCTGAGAGTGTATGGGACAAGAAATAATAGTCAGAGTAATTAAAACAGCTTCTGGCTTAATCTGGAAAGGAACATGATGGCAGTTTTTAAAAGTTATATTATCTTGCCACTCATAGAAATTGTATATTCTTTGATCGGTATGTCCTTTTCAGCCTTCTCCAGTGCCCTTTGTACGATAACCTCAATACCTGAGCAGCAGGGAACTTCCATATGTACAATTGTAATTGATTTTATATTTTGCCTTTCGAATATTTTGGTTAGCTTATCAATGTATCCTTCAATGAACTTATCCAGTTTGGGACATAGAATTATCAGAATCTTACCTTTAAGAAATTTCTGATGAAAGTTGGGGTATGAAAAGGGGGTGCAGTCAGCTGCTATTAACAGATCAGCATTTTTAAAAAAACGTGTATTCGGATTTAAAAGCTGCAACTGTATTGGCCAATTTTGGAGTTGGGCCTGTAATATTACTGGTTCCTCTTTTTGAATTTCATCTGACCTTAATTCCTGGGTTGCTGAACCAGGACAGCCGCAGGCCAATGGTTTCTCCTCATAGTCCGGAACTTCAATATTATTTTCCTTCAGAAATTCGGTGGCCTCATTTACCAATTCTTCTTGACCATGCTCTTGAAGATGTTGTAAGTGTGCCTTTATAACATTCGATCCGGCTTTAACAATGTTTTTCATAACTTTACGCTCATCATAGGGTTCAGCTTCCCTTCTCTCAACCTCTATAGCGCCCTCTGGACATTCGCCAATACAGGCTCCTAAACCATCACAGAATAGATCATTAATTAATCGTGCCTTACCATCAATGACCTGTAAAGCGCCCTCAGGACATCCGGTAACACAAACACCACACCCATTACATTTTTCTTCATTAATCTTGATAACATCTCGTTCCATAGTTATTCCCCATATGTCCATTATATCTAAAAATTCATTCTTAGACTATTTTTTGGGCATTTTATTTTTTTTTACTGTCTAAGAAACGGAATATTAACTATCTTGATGAGTTCAATAATTAATTAAATCTAAATCTGCAGATCTACATTCAAAGTAATGATAATCTTTCAACTTCGGCCTTGAGATGTTTCAGACATGATTGGAGCAACATTTCCAAGTTTTCCTGCATCCGGTCGTGCATGTCACTACTCAACAGACCTTCCCACGATTCTTCTGTTCTGACAATGGTTTTACCATCCAGAAAGTCAATTTCACATACATGAATGGCGTTAAATCCCATCATCTTCCCGGTCCAGGCTAAAAGATGGGGTGGTTCAACATTTTGCAGTACGGATGTAATGTTTCCCAGTCCGGCTTTCCATTGAAATTGTGTTCCTGGTTCCATTTCTCCATGAGCTAAACAGAGCTTCACATCAGGGTTCCAATTGGGCCAAGCTTCAACATCAGCCAGGATCTTCCAAACAGTCTCTTGATCTGCTTCAATTTCAATTTCAGCCCTAGCCAACAACGGTGCCTCTTTATTGATACTAACCATTTTATCCCCCTATAATTATGTTTACTTGCCCCATATTAAAAGAACTATGTTGATATAGGGGTAAGATTAGATATAGAAAAGGGGAGGCATATGGCTGTTAAAAATGCGAAAACACTTAACAAATTTAGATGGTCTTTAATACTTGTCTTTTTTGTTGTAAATGTTCTCCTGATATTCACTTACAAAGACCCTGACTTGCTGGCCATGGACTCATTCTTGGTGACTGCTATTCTATTCATACTTGCAGTTCTTCATGGATCAGAGCGCTATGGTAAAAAGAATATACTGATTTTTTTCTTGATTACTTGGCTTGTGAGCTTCTTTTTTGAAAATTTAAGCATAGCTACTGGGTTCCCTTTCGGGTTTTACCATTATTCTCCAACTCTGGGCTTGTTAACTGTCCCTTTAATAATTATATTTGCATATTTTTCCATTGGATACCTTGCCTGGATGTTATCACACGTATTAACCGGCCAATACACAAAAAAACTTGAAGGAAAACAAATATTCATTGTACCATTCGTAGCTGCCTTTTTAATGGTGATGTGGGATTTAACTGTTGACCCTATTTCCTCAACTTTACAGGGCCTCTGGGTGTGGACTACTCCTGGAGCTTATTTTGGTGTTCCAATCTCCAACTTCTTCGGATGGTTCCTGGTGGTTTATTTATTCTTCCAAATATTTGCCTTTTATGTGTATAGGTACGATAAAATTGAACCTAAGAAAGAGTTGAATCTTTTAAATAAACCTTATTGGGCTGAAGCTGCATCGGTGTATGGTATCACTGCCATGGGTACCATACTGTCAGTTTCCTACCAGTACAATGACATCACTGTATCCATGGCTCTGGTTACTGTATTTACAATGATATTTGTGGCCATACTGGCCGTGATTAACATTTGGAATAATCCTGATTTAAACTAAGAAATTTTGTAAATTCTTTAATCTTTTTTGATTACAGTATTGAATATTTTAGTTTCTCTTCCAGATTTATAAAGGAAGTCACACTTATCACCGCCTTCAGCCAGTGTCCGTGTCCGATGCAAACCGAGATCTCCACATTCACTCATTAAAATATCCATCGCGCATAAATAAGGTGTGAATTCATCTGCTTCATGTTCATGGTATAATTTTTGTATTCCACATTCAGTGAAATAAGTACCGAAATCAAATTCATCATTTCCCTCTATGAATTCATAAACCCAATCTCCAGGATACCTTTTTTCTCCAGAAATTTTGGCAGCATATTTTATGTAGGGGATAAATTCCGGATTGGTCATGGGAGGAACTAATTCGGGGTGATCATCAAATTCTTGTTCTGCTGCCCTATAGGCCATTTCTCCAATTTCTTTTAAAGTTTTCCCATGTTTTTTTAAAACTTTATAAAATGCAAGGTTTTCTGCAGCGCCAATAAGATCAGAGGTTAGAAAATTTTCATCCCCACCTATATATGGTATTTTTTCATAAATTGATTCATATTCTTCTTTAATTTCTCCCATAACATCGTTTTTGAATTTTTCATCATATTGTTCTTCGATTAAAACACCAATACGTTCACAAAAGCCTTCAAATTGAGCAAAATACTCTGATTTTTTGGATTTGTAAAACTCTTTTTCTTTTTCCATACCATTACCTCCCATTAAATTAAGGCTAGGTAGATGAATGTTTCTAAATCATTATTATTCTTTTTTACTTTTCTCGGTTCGCCTATATCCGAAATATATTAAAACAACACATATTATCAGGCCTATAATTGCAGGAGCCAATATTGACATTCCAGATTCCCCTCCAAACGCCGCACTCCAGAGAATTTTTGCCAGAGCAATAAAGACAATAACTGATAGTCCAAAAAGGAGGTTACGCTTCCAGAAAGCGGCTCCCAGGGCAATCAATGAAATTGGGACAATAAGGGTCATTAATATTTTTCCGATTCCCCAAGTTGCTGTCAAATAATCCATTTCCACTTGTAGGAATTGATTAACCTGTTCGTTGGAAATTATTGGCTCAGGAAACCAGAACATGCTTGACAGTAGCAGGAATATTGTCGCGGAAATACCTGCCCAGCTTCTTTTATAAGCGAAATAACAGAAAGGTATTAAAAATAGAGGTCTTATATACCAGCTTAAAATGTTATGATGTCGGGCCCAGGCCCAGTTAAAGAAATCTGAATTGGTCATGGCCAGAAGAAAGGCTAGAGTAAAAAGCCCAAATACTATGGCTATTATTTTGTCATATTTCCTTATTTCAATATGTTTCATATAATATGCCTCCTGATATCCTATTTTATTGATTTTTTTTACCCAGCCCATATTTCATAAAATCCACATAGTGATTGAGATTTTGGACCATATTCTCCAGTATGAAATCCTCCTCAGTGCTAAATATCTCATTAAAATTCAGAAGTAAGAAACTCATTAATTGTACAATGAAGTCCTGAGAGAATCTATTATCGAAATCTCCCCTTTGTACGGCGTTTTTCACCATTTCGCCCATTATGGTTTCGGTTGTAACTTTTAAGCTGTTTTTAGCATCTTCATAGATTTGATTGCCTTTTTCTTTGGCAAACATTATACTTAGATGATGGTATTGGGGGTAACGGGCTGCGAATTCCATTCCAATCCTTGCCTGAATCTTAAATCCTTCAAAAATATCCTTTTGGTCAAAATCAATGTCCACTTCTTTAATATGACTATTCATAAACTCCCATTTGGTTTTATTAGCAGTATCAAGCAGGAATAGATAAAGTGACTGTTTATCCTGGAAATGATAATAAAAAGTACCCTTGCTAATGCCTGCATTTTTAATTATAGAATTTAGAGAAGCGTTTTTATAGTCATTCGTTGTAAACTCATCTAATGCGGCTTTTATGAGTTCTTTTTTCCTTTTAAATGATTTTTCCTTCATGGAATCGACTTTTAAACATTTTTTAACAAGTAATATATTAAGGGAGATTTTTTTCCTAACTTTTTGCATTTGCTTTAATGTAGATCCTCATCTTATATAAACCAGGTAGTCTAGACTGTATGGTATATAAGGATGAATATGTTGAATAAGACAAATGAAGTTGTTTGATTCAAGTGGGAACAATATGATGATGGTTTCCATAATCACACGAAGGTTAAAAGAAGGCAAAATCTATTATTTTCATCTTGATTCATTAATTTGCCAGTATTTCACTTAGATTTAGTCCAATCACTCCCACTACTATGACTAATAAAGATACAATTTTTAGGATATTGTAGGGCTCCTTGAAATACATTATTCCTATAATTGATACTCCAAAGATACCAAGACCGGCCCATATTGCATATGCAAAACTTAAATCGAATTTTTTTAAAGCAAACATGAATATAGCTATTCAATCGCCCAAAAAACGAATGTTAATATGGAGGGGTATAGTTTTGTAAACCCATCAGACATTTTCATGCATGTAGAGCCCATCAATTCAGCGATAATGCCAATAGCTAACAGTAACCACTTCATTTTGTTTACTCCATTTATATTATCTCTTTTCCATTATAAGATGTATTTAATGAATATTATATGCATTTTCTTCATTCAAACCTTCTGAATAATAATAACAATGGAATTGGCCATTACAGCGGAGAAGTTCTGATCAATTTCTCTCTGGTCTTTATTAAGTTCTTCATTAAGCTTTGAATCTCCAGGATACTTTTCATTAAACTCTTTAATCAGTTCTTGTAGAGGAGTATAATAATCTTCCCACCATACCTTGTATGGTAATTCAAATTCATTAATTAGTCTGTAACCATGTTTTTTAACCATTTCAAGCTTTTTTTTCTTATCTTCATTGTCATCATGAAGCACTATAAATCCATCTGGTTTTAAAAAGCGTCTCCAGTTTTTTATACTTTCTTCAAAGCCCATTACAAATACTGAGCCTTCTGCCCAGATAATATCAAAACTTTCTAGAGGAAAATCCATGGTGAAAATTGAATCATTAATAACTTTGACCTGATTATCCAATCCCTGATCCTCTATTTTTCTTCGAAGCATCTTTAGTGATGTTTCATCATTATCCAGTCCAATGATGCGCCCCCCTGATGACTCTGCTAATTTGAGTGTAGGAACTCCGGTGCCACAACCAACATCTAAAATATGAGGTTTATCCATTATAGGGAGTAATCTAAAGGCTTTTTCGGTGTATTTGTTTAAATTCTCTCGTATATGGTCCTTTTCGCACCTATACAAATCTAGATTTGCCATATATTGGTTTCCTTATCCTTAAATTTGAGGTTAATCTAAGATTAAACTAGTTTTTAATATTCTACATCCAACGAAACAGTAAATTGAAAATGATTTATGTCATTAATCAAAAACTCCATATCCTTTAAATTTATTCTACCTTTGTAAAACTTCTTATTTCCATTAACAAGTATTAGATCCTCGTATACTTCATTGAAATCAGCATTTTTTATTTTTTCCACAGTATCATAATTAGAATTCACCAGTAAAGTTGCAAAAGCAGGATTAACATAACGCAACCTTGAAACATCACATAACTTAGCTAAAATCAGCAGTTCCCGGTCATCAACACCCCATTCATTCTTTAAATTATTTCTATCAGTTTTACTTGCCACTTTATCATATAATTGGAGAGTAGTTTTAATACCCATCTCTTCAAGCATCTTTTTGGTTTTTGAACTTAAAAAAGTAAAATCTTTAAGCTTCCTGGCCTGAGGATGATAACTATTCACTTCACGCCGAAGAACAGTTAAATAGTCAACTGGAAGAGAAGTTAGCTTGGAAAAAACATTAATTTTATCCTTATTTTTCAATACCTGTTGTAATTCATACATATTTCTTATGCCATGGGCTTCAAAGGTTTCAAACTTTCTATCAATATCATTTAAGAGTATCATCTGACTTGGAAGTAATCTACTAGATTTTAATTTATTTTTAAATGCATTCAGAGAAACATTGCTTAAATCGATATAATATCCCATGGCTATTCCCCCAAAAAATATTCTAGATATTCCTATCCTGTAAGTTCTTTTATGAAATAATATATTTCCCTTAACAATGTTTAATATGAGCACAATATTATATAGTAGTATTATACAATTCATAATGTAGATTAAATTCCTATTTCAGAATTTTAAATAGCTAATTTTTTAAAGTAGCTAATTTTCTCGACTCTTATATAATAAATCAACATCTTAAATGTATTTAAATTATTTTAAGGAGTCATCTGAGAATAAAATGATATTTGATCTATATTTATTAATCATTAGGGGAACTAAGGATGAATTCGAATGATTCAAAAAAAGAAATAGACCAGCGCATTGCCATGATCACAGGAGAACCCAAGAGGGCTATCCGGGTACTTTCAGTGCCAATGATCATTTCCATGTTTCTCATCATGGCTTACAACCTGGCAGATAGTATATGGGTTGCTGGTCTAGGTCCAAATGCCCTGGCTGCTTTGGGATTTATAAACCCCCTGTTTTTTATTGTCATTGGGTTAGGCAACGGTCTGGCGGCTGGTGCTACATCCTTAATTGCCAGGAGTATAGGTGCAGATAATAAGAAAAATGCAGACAATGCAGCAATTCACTCCATGGTTCTTACTCTAGCTGTTTCGCTGGTTTCAACCATAATTATACTAATATCCCTATCAAACATCCTCTTCTTGGTGGGTGCGGGTGAAACAGTAGGTCTGGCCACACAGTATGGTCAAATTGTATTTGGAGGGATGATATTATTCATGTTCTCCAGTGTTGCCTCAGGTATACTAAGGGCAGAAGGGGATGCAAACCGGCCTATGTATGCTATGGCTGCCACTGCCATCCTGAATATAATAATAGATCCCATATTTATCTACTATTTTGGATGGGGAGTTAAAGGGGCTGCTTGGGCTACAATAATCTCTTCAGGCATTTCATGTATCTTAATGGTCTACTGGTTATTCCTTAAAGGGGATACTTATATTTCTTTCTCCAGAGAAGACTTCAAAGCCAGCTGGAAGGTGGTAAAAGATATTTTAATGGTAGGACTACCTGCTAGTGCTGAATCCTTTGTGATGTCAGTTTTGGGGGTGGTTTTAAACCTAATGCTGGTGATTACGGGAGGAGCAGCAGCAGTGGCAGTCTACACCGCTGGTTGGCGAGTGGTTATGATGGCCATGATAATACCAATAGGGATAGGCACAGCTGCTATCACAGTTTCCGGAGCAGCTTACGGGGCTCGGAATTATAAAAACCTCTCTAACGCCCTTAGTTATTCTGCTAAGCTAGGATTGGGAATCGCCTTAGTCACCGCCACAATCTCCTATGTATTCGCAGGATACATAGCAAACATCTTTTCCTATTCCTCCCAGAGCGCCTTCATGGCACCTTCCATCGCATCTTTCCTCCAGGTGATGTTCCTGTTCTATCTCCCGGTTCCTCTGGGAGTCACTGCCAGTTCAGTCTTTCAGGGTATGGGTAAAGGAATAACCTCTCTAATACTCACAGTACTCCGGGAAGTAGTCTTCATATCCTTCTTTGCCTACCTATTTGCCTTCATACTGGACTTCGGAACGGTGGGTGTATGGTGGGGAATAGTAGTTGGAGGAGGAATAGGCTGTATTGTGGCCTATATCTGGGCGAATATGTTTATAAATCGCCTAAAAAGAATTGACGGATATTTTGAAAAGGAATATTAATTTTAATAATATTCCTTTTTTAAGGTGTCATTGTAGAACCAAACACCTGAAACACTACCATCTGAGTGTTCATTTCTTTTTGCAGTGATATTTATCTGTTTTGTATATTTAAATGGAGCTTTAGCATCTACATAATACATGGTTGTTCCATTGGGAAGTTTTACAACTTTATAGAACTTTCCATTTTTATCCACAGGAACATTTTCTCCATTAATGGTTATGGTAGCATAATCTTCAGTAGTACCAGATATGTTCAATGTATCTATATCTTTGTCCATAGCCGAATCTTTACTTGTTATTTCTAAATTTGTGGGCCCTACTCCAATAAAATAAAATACAATAATAAATATACTTATCATCCCACCAGCTAAGATTAAATTTTTTGGTTGCATAATTAAACTCCAATAATCAAAATTATTATTATCCATGAATTTTACGGTAAACCTTAAATACTTATGTTCATGATGAAGTGAAAAGTTTGATAAAAAGAGGATTAGAGCTTTTTCAATTAAAATAAATGATTATTAGGATTCTTAACTTGATAGTAAAAAATCATATTAATAAATTAATAGATAGAAATATAATTATAAAAAATATTTAGAATCTGAGATAACTTTATCTAAATTACTATATTTTAAGCATAACAAGGGGGAATTTCGGGTGGCTAGATGGACAATTCATAAAGGAACGGCGTTGATAATAATAATTGGTTTTTTAGTTGTTGGAGCAGGAATGATATTTTACAGTTATCAGGTTTCTCCAACGGCCCTTACTGATGATGGTTATCCGCTCAAAGAGTTTCTTCTTTATTTTGGGATATTTTGGATTGTTCTTCCCATTGTTCTCTTGATTGGTGCAACAATATACATTAAACTGCAAGATAAGAGAGAAACAAATCTTAGAGTAAATGGTTTACGGGGCCAAGCTAAAATTCTTAGTGCTGAACAGACAGGGAGATATGTCAATGAGCTTCCTCAAGTTGAATTCCTGCTGGAAATAACAATAGAATATGGGGAAATTTACCAATTGAAGCATAAAGAAGTTGTAGGTATGCTTCAATTGGGCGCGATACAAGCAGGTGCTATAATTCCGGTCTACGTTGATCCTAATAATAAAAAGAATATTCTGCTTGATTATTAGAATACTAGTCTATTTAAAAAGTGAATTCAAATATTGGGGGGAATCTTAATGTGGGATGTACCTAAATGGATGTATCTAATAATAATTGTTCCATTTTTAGTCATTGGGATAGGAATTATATTTTATGGATATACAAGTACTCCAGAAACCCTAGCTACTGATGAAATTCCTTCTAAAGAAATTCTTTATTTGGCAGGAGTACTGTTCATGGTCATGCCAGTTATTTCAGCATTGGGAGTAAGGTTTTTCTATAAACGAATTAATGATAGAGAAGTAAACCTTATGCAAAATGGATTGAAAGGCGAAGCAGAAATCCTCAGTGCGAGTCAAACTGGTATGTATTTGAATGAACTCCCTCAAATCAAGTTTTTACTTAATATAACATCGCCATATGGAGAGAATTACCAAATGGAACATAAAGATGTTGTAAATATGCTTGACTTGAGTTCAATAAAGGTGGGAGCCAAAATTCCAGTTTTTATTGATCCAAATAATGAAAAAAATATCCTGCTTTTATACAAGTAAATCTGAAAAATATTAAAAAGAAATGAAAAAGAATTTAAGAGTTCAACTCTAGAGTTCCAGATATTCTTTTACAGTTTCTTATGGCAGAGCCACCAATCATAACATGCAAATTCGCCTGTTTTTGCTTTTTCGAGTCTTTCTTGGGCGGCTTTTTTATCTTTGGCAGGGGGTACGATGACATGGTCATCTACCAGTTCATTGTCAGGCCAGTTAGCAGGCATGGCCACACTGTTTTTATCTGCAGTTTGCATGGCTTCCACCACTCTCAGGATCTCGTCCATGTTTCTTCCTAATTCTTGGGGGTAGTATAGGATGATTCTTATTTTACCTTTGTCATCCACCACAAAAACGGCTCTCACAGTGTTGGTTCCTTTTCCTGGGTGTATGAGGCCAAGTTTGTTGGCAACGGCTCCGGTATCTGCAATTATGGGGAACTCGATTTCAACATCTAGGTTTTCTTTTATCCATTCTTCCCATTTCAGATGTGCAAAAACTTGATCCACACTCATACCAATCAGTTCACAATTCAGTGCTCTGAATTTGTCGTATCTGGTCTGGAAAGCGTAGAATTCTGTGGTACAAACTGGGGTAAAATCAGCAGGATGGCTGAAAAGAACAAACCATTTGCCTGAAAAGTCTTTTGGAAGTTCCATCACGCCATGGGTTGTTTCTACAGTCATTTCTGGAAAGTCATCACCTAAAAGTGGCATTCCTTTATTTTTTTCATTTTCCATAATATCACACCACTTTTTAATTTTGTTCAACATGATATTTGTTCTTTTTGAAAATAGAACTGTTCGGAAAAGATATTTCCTTTTTTTATCATTTTATAGGTTTATAGAGTCAAAATAAATATTAAAAAAATCTTTTTAAATAGTTAATTTAAGATTTCAATTAATCAATTTCTCTTTTTTCAAATATTTGCATGTAGAAGTATTCTCCCACTTTAACCAGTGCAATAGGCTCCATTTCTATGAGATTTTTCATTTCTTCAGGAGAAACTCTCATGTTCTGGGGTGGACCCATTGGGGTTTCCTTTTTTTCAATTTCTACCATTGCTAATCTGCCATTTGGCCTTAATAATCTTTTTACTTCATTTTGAAAAGTTTCCTTTTTTTGATTTGAAAAAATGTGGTAAACTGTTGAAAGATAAATGAGGTCTATTGAGGAATCATTTATTCCTGTTTCACGGGTAATATCTGCTTTGATTGGTGAGATATTGGTTCCTTTTGTTTTGTTTTTCAGTATTTCTATTGCTTCTTGTGATTGATCCAGGGCGTAAACTTTTCCAGTATTATTTACTAATTGGGAGAATTCCATGGCCATATATCCATTACCACATCCAGCATCGATGATTGATTGTCCGGGTTGTATATTAAGTTCTTTGAGAATCCTTTCTTTATCCAGTAGCATTTCAGTTGAATTTCCTTTATGATGTCCATGTTGATTGTTTCCCATTTTTAGATTTCTCCTTAGAAATTTAATTCGGATTTATAAATTTATTCATAATATATCTTTTTATTGCAATAAAAGTCAAAAAGCCTAATTTACACCTATAACTTCTTATCGGTTTTATTAGCCTTGGAGTGTTTCAATATCCTGATTATTCCCAGTATAAAATTAGTTCGAGGTACTTCTTCAATGTATTTTTTATACTCGTCTCCAAATTTTTCAATCTCAAACTTATCAGTCCATACAATATCAATGTATAAGAACAGAATCACTACCACTCCCATGGCTGTAATTAGCCAGTTTTGTGAGATGAGGATCATTGCCAGGCTGAGCAGTATCCCGGCGGTATATTGGGGATGTCGGATAATGGAGTAGATGTTAGATGTTACCAGGGTTTTGGTATGCACATAACTTTCCCCATTTTGTACTCCTCCCTCTTTTTTAAGTACAATTATGGGTAAAAATCCGAAGATTACTGAAATTGCCCAGATAATCCATCCAGCATACATTAAGAAGTCTATCTCAGCTTCATTATACACGCCAAATATAAAAACCAGTAAAAATTGAATTATAAGCAATGGGCTCCATATACAGCTGAGTATATATTCCTTCAACTTCATATCTTTCCACTTTTTTTATGTATCCTAATATGTATTTAATGTTTTCAAGTTTTCAGAAACATCTTTTCAATCCAGAACAACTGAAATTGAATTTATTAGGGGCTGAAGGGAAAAAATATTTAAACACATTGGTGGGGTCAATTATGCCTTTTTATTCTCATTTGTTTTATAAAAACATTTAAATCTATTTTTTTCTTGGTATGCAATCCACTTGGTGCCATTTACTTTGTAGTAGTATTTCCTTTTTATCTTTCTGGTCTTCCCTTTCGTATCTCCATACAATTTTCAGGGTGTGAAATAGGTTCAAAACCTACTTTACGATAGACTCCATGGGCATCTTCAGTAATCAGCATCCAGATATAAACATCTTCCAATTTCTTATGGGAAATGATGTAATTCAACATTTCCTGACCGACCCCTTTCTTTCGATGGGTTTCTTGGACATAGACGTCTAGAATAAAAGCAAATCTAGTTTTATCAGAAACAACACGAGCGTAACCTATTTGGGTTCCATCTTGTAGGAATGCGCCTATGACCAGTGAAGAATTGTACGCCCCCTGTTTTACTTCGTTATTTTTAATTCCAGGACTCCAATCTGCCTCAGAGAGCATTTGGGTTACTTTTTCAAAGTCCATTTCATCTATTCCATTTTTAATTATGACTTTTTCCATTATATAATTCCTCATTTCCATTACTATAAGAAATTTGAACAGCTTTATCTTCGTATCCTAGAAAGGCGGTCACTTAATGATATAAACGCGTCAAAAACAGGCATAATCAGAGTTCCTGCGATTTTCACTTTGTATTTAAATCCACGTCCCTCAAGTTCACGGGAGACATCATTTAATAGTTCAGGTATTTCCAGATCTTGGGGACAAGCTCTCGTACATCTTTTGCATTCGTTACAGAGTCCGGCGTAGGCTTCCTGACCGGAAAAAACCCCTCCTAACATACCCAAATAATCAAAAGATGGACTTTTATTAAACATATACTTCTGGTTGTAGAGGTTAAAGCAGCGTGGTATGTCTACTCCACGGGGGCAGGGCATACAGTAGCCACATCCAGTACAATCGACTTTCATGAGATCTTTATACACTTCTTTAGCCTGTTCATAAAGCCCTAATTCATCTTCAGTTAACGAATTGGGTAAAGCTTCTTCTGCAACCTTCAAATTTTCTTGAACCTGGTCCATTTCACCCATACCCGAAAAAACCGTGGCAACTTCAGGATGGTTTAAGACCCATCGAAGTGCCCAGTCTGCAGGACTTCTTCCGGTGTCGGACTCTTCCCAAATTTCAAGTGCCTTTTCTGGAACTTTTCCAGCCAGAAGTCCACCTTTTAAAGGTTCCATAATGAATATGCCTATTCCTTTGGAGTGGGCGTATTCTAATCCTTCGGTCCCTGCTTGATTTTGTTCATCCATATAATTGTATTGAATTAAACAAACATCCCATTTGTAAGAGTCTACAATTTGTTTAAAAGAATCTAAATCGGCATGGAATGAAAACCCGATGTTATTTATTTTCCCTTTTGCCTTGGCATCTTTAAAAAATTTGAAAACTCCCAGTTTTTTTAGCTTTTCAAATTTTACCATACTTAGGTTGTGGATGAGGTAATAATCAATGCAGTCTGTCTGGAGTTTTTCAAGTTGAATTTCCAGATATTTTTCCATGTCCTCATATTTTCGAACAGACCACGACGGCATTTTGGTACAAAGTTTTACTTTCTCCCGGTATCCGTCTTTAAGGATTTCACCCAGGAATGATTCACTTGCACCGCCGTGGTAAGGGTATGCCGTGTCGATAATATTTACACCCTGGTCTATGGCATAATATATCTGTTCTTTAGCCTTTTCTTTGTCGATCATACCGTTTTTTGTGGGTAATCGCATTGCCCCGTATCCCAATGCGGAAATTTCATCACCATTTTTTTCAATTTTCCTGTACTGCATTATCACACCTCGTTAGATTGACCTGTCAGTCTAATATTTACCTAAAAAATTATGCTTATCTGGATATTCCATCCCAGAATAGTTCAAAGGAAAGATCTATGTTTTTATTGTTCATTTTTTCAGGATTTTTTTCAAAATGCATTATAGTGTTAAGTATATTGCCCCAGAAACAATCCATTAAAAGTTCATCATACATTTCCTTGATTTGATTGTCATTGAATCCTTTTTTATAGACTTTTAGGAGTTCAACGAATTTGTCTTCAATTCTTCCCTTGGTGAAGGATGTTATGTATGGGGAACAGTGGAATGTCATTATGAAATTGAATTTGTATGGCTCTTTAAGACCTAAACATACAAATTTCAACCATAAAGATTTAACATTGTCTTTTAAGGCCTTATTATTGTCGTAATCTCCTTCTACTTCTTCTAAGATGTTTTCTTTAGTGTAAATATATAAGCGATCAATGAGTTCTTCTTTAGTCTTAAAATAGTGGAACAGAGTACCAGTAGCTACTCCTGCGGTTTTTGCAATTTCTGCAGTGGAAGTACCGTGAAATCCCTTTTCTACAAAGAGTACTAGGGATGTGTCAAGTATTTTTTGTTCTTTTTCATTCACTATGTATCATCCTTAAAGTTCATTAAATAAATTCATTAGACTGATTAGTCGATTTAGTATTTAAGTCTTCCCATGTAATGGATTCTGGGTAGAAGAAATGATAGGATAATGGCATATCATTCTTGAAACATAATTAATATAAGGATACCATGAAACCTGTCAGCAAATTAGATCAATTGAAAAAGGCTCTTAAAGACAAGAACTGCATTGTGGAGAAACATTCAAGTGTAATGGAAATTACCTTTGAAAAAACTGAGGATGCAGAATGGTTTGAAGCTATTTTTGGAGATTACCAGATGCAGTCAGCTGTGAGCTGTTTGATGTCCATGCAGGGTGCAAATGCCCAGCACAAATATGTTTTCAATATTAAAGACATGGATAAATTTATAGAACTTTTAAAAGAAGAATAAAATGTTGGGCAATGATTTATTATTATTTTAAAACCGCATTTTCACTTCAGAAAAAAAAATAAAAATAGATTGAATTCTATCTGATTTATAACGTTTTATCCAAGCGCTGGATTGGCAAGGGGGGTCAGCAGAACGACAATAGTCAGTATAATCCCAATAATCACTAAGGGGATCCCTGCTTTCAATATCTCTTTAATCTTCACATATCCTGATCCATAAGCCATTGCCACTGTTGGATCAGCCATGGGGAGCATAAAAGATAATGAACAAGCAATTGCCACTGGTACTGCATAGGTGCCTGCTGATAGTCCCTGGGCTTGAGCAAGAGTAACGGATAAAGGTACCAGTATGGCTGATAGTGCTATATTAGACATTACCTGCGTGATGCATACTGCAACTATCATCAGAACCACCATGATAAGGAGTGTTGATGGATCACTGCCCATCAAGCCAACAATATCTTTAATAAGCCAGTTTGCTGCATTAGTATTGAGCAATGCTGCTCCAAGACTCAATGCCCCTCCAAAGAACACTATTAACCCCCAATCAACACTTCGTTGAGCTTCTTTCCAGTCAATAACTTTGAATATGAAGAAAAGCACGGCTCCGATTAAGGCAATGGAATAACTGTTAAGTCCAGTCCAACTGGTGGTAACCCACAAACCAATAGTAAACAAGAGTATCACTAAGGACTTTTTTTCAACCTTGGACATAGGTCCTAATGACTCCATTTTATTGGTTACTGTTTCTTTCCCTCCAATTATCCCGCTAACTTCAGGTTTGAATATTATTCCAAGCAATTTCCAGATTATAATCAGCAGGATAATGGATAGGGGGAATCCGAATATCATCCAACTAGCAAATGGGATTTGGGTGTATGCAGCTGCCATAAGGTTAGGAGCGGTACCAATCTCGGTGCCGAAACCACCAGCCAGTGAACCGTATGACGCACCGAGCACCATAGCCTTTGCAAAATTACTTTTACCTTTTTCAGGGTCATTAACGCCCATTAAAGGGATAATTTCCTTGATAATGGGGAGGAGCATTGCAAATGCCACCACATTTTCAATCCAGGCAGATAAAATTCCTGTTGAAAACACAGCCACAAAAAGACTCCGGTCCGGGCTGGTACCAAACTTGTTGAGCATGGCATAGGTTAAGCGTGTTGCCAATCCACTTTTTCGGATTGCTTCGGCAATTATAAAACCACCGATCATAAGGAAGATTATTGGATTTGCAAATCCGACTACTGCTGCATCAAAACTTTCAACACCAATTATGGGTTGTATGAATAGAATTATTAAAGAAGTAACAGCCAGATGCACTGCTTCAGTCGCCCACATTATCACAGCGAATACAAGTAAAGCAATTGCTGCGTGGCCGGGATAGCTTAAACCCTCCATAGGGATAAGCATCACTATTATAAAAGCAATTATAGCTAGGGGCATTCCCCAAGTTTTCAAGTTAATGTTGATATTCGTTTTCAAGCCTCCCATAATTAAATAGATAGAATAAGATTTACTCCAATATAAAATTATATTATTTTGGGTAAATTATATTAAATAAAATTTTACTAAAATAATATAAATGGTATGACATACTCTTTTTTTAAAAAATAAAATATAGAGATAGTATCTTAAAATTAACGTCATAAAAAAAACAAACCAGGTGATGTAAAAATGAATTTGAATCTATTGGCCGCAATTTTATCTATAATAGTTGTATTAATTGGTCTTTATGAGATTTTCGGGTTGGGAGTATATAGTTGGTCCAACTATCTTAGCACTTTCCTATTTGCCATAGTGTTTATACTGGAAGTTAACATCATCAGAAAGGCAAAAAATGAAAAATAAATATTGAATACAATTTCTGCCATATTGAGTTTTTTTTGTCTGTAAAAGCTATCTGGTTGCCCTGTGTTTTGATCAGTTCATGCCCTATAATAGCCTTAAAAAACAACATAACATGGATTTATTAATACTATTAAAAAAAAAGGTTATAGATTAACCTTTCACAATTTAACTTGTGTTTTTACAGTTTTGACCATCACAGTTTTCAGTCCCAGCATTAGCATTATTCTGTCCGTACTGGTACTTATGGGCTTGATCACAGTTTTCGGATCCATTAGCGCCATTTTTTTGTCCGTACTGATATTTGTGTTGATCGCCATCACAGGATCCATCACAGGTTCCGCAGTTTCCATTACTTCCATCGGTGTTTTGCCCATATTGGTGCTCACCTGCTGTGTTTGTGGTGGTACTGTTCTGATCAGTAGTTGTATTGTTAGTATTGTTTAATGCAAATGCAGGTACGATGCTGATCATCATTACTAAGGCGCAGATTATTGCACCTTTTTTCAGGTTGTTCACTCTTTATCACCTCCATTGGTGTTTGAACTAAATAAAGTCTTGATTAGATAAATGGTTATTCCAAGTTAATACCCAGATCAGACCCATATCTTCCCCAACAGTTACCCAATATCAAATCTAAAATTCTAATAGTTCGTTTTGTTGATAAAAATTATAATTGGAAGTTATTTTGGAATGATGGGAGTGTAAAAATGGAATAATTATTTTTATATGAATGTTCTATTTAGTATATGTGGCCTAGAAAGGCCTTAAAAAAAGATTAATACAACAATTATAGTCTTTAAACATTTTAATTTTTAATAGTTTGGCTTTTTGATTGAAAAACCTATACACATAGACTGGAAACTATTATAAAATTTTTTTCAGCGTTATTTTTTTTGATCTAAGTTTAATATAATGATATAAAGCCCGAAGAATAGCAATATCTAAGTGATTTCCCATTTGTTTCTTTTATTGGTAGTACAAGATTTATATTTATGATTAAGTGGAATTGAAACCTACTTTTTTGGAAGTCCAGAACCATAAAATGACCACGAAGATGATGCCAAACATTAATCCTAGCAAACCGCTTTCTGGATGGTAAAAATCGGTCATTTTTATATTTAGAACTCCAATACTACTCCCGAATCCAAATAGGGTGTATACTATGGTATTCCATAATGCATGGGAAAATGAGGATACAATGATAGAGCCGGAGATATATCTTAGGAGTCCGAAAATCAGACCTCCAACAATCCCTCCAATAAGGTATAGGGGGAGCATGGTCCACACAAAACCTGGATCTATAAAGAAAAGGGGGAAATGCCATAATGCAAAGGCAAGGGCAGTAAGGATGAGGATTAATTTTGGATTTATCTGATCCCTTTCCAGCACTCCAAAGAGCCAGCCTCTGAAAAAGGCTTCCTCCGTGGTGAATGCCAGAATTAGTGTCATAAAAAAGAGATAAGCAATTTTTCCGGTCATTTCTTCAGAGTAATTAATTTCACCAATATTCCCAGTCAAAAGAGCAATTAGAATGATAGGCAAACAGATTCCCAGAGGATATAAAATAGCCCAAACATAATCTTTTAGACTTCCGAAGTTTAGACCAACATCTTTCCACTTCATTTTAGTTATGTAGACCAATATTAGAACCATGGGAAACAGTACTGCTGACTGGAGTTGTTCATTATTCAATATGATTGGTGCCAGTGCACTGATTACTAGAACGAATAAATAACCGATAAATGCGATTTTGTACGCTTTTTGCATGGGAAAAACTCCATTTAAATACATACATATTTAATTTCCATTATAATTATTATTACCCAACTTATATAATAATATACCCCTTATGATATTCATTAAGCAGTGATTCAATGAAAAAATGGAAAACAAACAATAACTGCAAAATTTATCAAATCACCAAGGGCAGAGCGAACTCATACTTGGTAATAGATAAAGATATATCAATTATGGTCGACACCGGTATTAAAAACTCTAATAAGGCGGTGATGGGAAAGTTAGATGATTTTTTGGATGGAAATGATTTGTCATACCTGGTTTTAACCCACAGTCATCATGATCATGTTGGAAACGCAGCCATGTTAAAGGAGAAGTATAAAACGAAAGTAATTATCCAGAAAAGCGAAGCTGAATATTTAATGAACCCCAAAAGCCAATTAATCCCTCAGGGCACAAATTTAGCCACTCGAATTGGGCTAAGATTGTTAATGAGAATTAAAAGCAAGTTAACCAAATTCTTAAATTTTGAAGCAGTAGATCCAGATATACTCGCGACTGATGACTATTTCATTAGTTCCAATTGTTACTTAATTACCACTCCTGGCCATAGCCAAGGTTCAATGAGTCTAATTGTGGATGATGAGGTGGCCCTGGTGGGTGATGCTATGTTTGGTGTTTTCTGGTGGTCGGTGTTCCCACCTTTTGCTGCTGATGTGCCCATGATGATCAGAAGCTGGGGAAAACTCTTGAATACTGGATCTAAACTTTTTTTACCGGGTCATGGGACTGAAAACAGCCGAGAATTATTGGAAAAACAGTATAACAAATACAAGTTAAAGTATGTTTGAAATTCACTTGCAAAATTTTTTTTTATTTTATTCTTTTCAGTTGTAGTTAAATTTATAAGCATATTCAACAATCGATCTATATATTGATATATTTGAATATATGAAACTAATGCCATTGGTGAACCTTTTGAAAGAAAAAGAAATTAAAGAATTTGTAAAGGAAAGATATTCAAAAATAGCTACTAAAGAAGATTCTTCTTCCTGCTCATGTTGTTCTGGAAGCGAAATTGATGGTGTAATCCATCAAGCCAAAGCAGCAGGTTATTCTGATGATGAGATAAAAAGCATCCCTGCAGAAGCCATATTTGGGCTTGGATGTGGCAACCCTACAGCCTTAGCAGAAATTAACGAAGGTGAAACAGTTTTAGATCTCGGATCAGGTGGGGGTATAGATGTTTTTCTTGCAGCTAATAAGGTTGGTGAGCAAGGAAAGGTAATTGGAGTAGATATGACCCAAAAAATGGTAGAAACTGCTGTTAAAAATGCTGAAGCTGGTGGTTACAAGAATGTGGAGTTTAAACTGGGCGAAATTGAAGATTTACCAATTGAAGATGATTCTGTAGATGTTATAATTAGTAATTGTGTTATAAATCTCACACCAAACAAATCAATAGCCTATAAAGAAGCATTCAGAGTCCTAAAAAAAGGCGGGAGAATGTTAATATCAGATTTAGTTACAGAGGGTGAAATACCCGGCGCAATTCGTAAAAACTTTCAAGCATGGTCAGGATGTATCGCTGGAGCAATGGAAAAACAAGATTATATTGAGACCATACGAAAAGCAGGTTTTAATGATGTAAAGATCATCGAACAGCACTTCTTCACAGAGCCTGACATGGATGAACGGCTGGTAGGAAAAATAACAAGTGTGCAGGTAAGAGCTCTAAAAGGGAAAAAAATGGGTCATGATAAAAAAACCGCTTGTTGTGGAGAAGATATTGAAGAATCTCCGAAAAAAGAACCAGAGGAATATATGGGCTGTTGTGGGGAAACAGTTGATGAACAACTTGGAAAAATATTAGGGGAAAGTAATGGATGTGGATGTGGAAGCGGAACAGAATTAGCTGATATATCTCTAGTAAAAAATCCTGAAAATCCTAAAAATATGGCTGCATCTGATTTTTTCGCTAATTTTGAAAAATTCGCCCATTCAATGGGCATCGTAAGCATTGGATATACGAAAGTTAGCCCGGAATTAATCAATATAGAAAAACCCATTTATCCTAACGCCATTGTTTTGACTCTGGAGATGGGTAATGATATTATCGAGGCCCCTCCAGGTCCAGAAGCTCAGCAACTGAATGATGCAACTTATGAAAAGCTGGGAAATATAACCTATGCCCTCTCTGACTTTATTAGAGCAAATGGTTTTGCCACTCAGGTTGCCCACCCCTATGGGAGTATGGTAGGATTCTCGCAACTTGGTCAGAAAGCAGGTTTAGGAGGGATAGGGCAAAGTGGTCTTCTGATAACTCCTGAATTAGGTCCCAGAATAAAAATTTCGGCTATTTTCACAAGTATAAATAATCTAACTCTAAAAAAGCCTGATAACCATTCTTGGATACTTGGATACTGTGAAAAATGTGGTAAATGTATCAAAGCCTGCCCTGAAAAGGCACTGGTAGAAACAGAAACATGTTGCGGTGGCAAAGAAATCGAATTCATACAAAAAAGCTGTATAGGTTGCACTCAAGGCTGTACTTACTGTATAGAGGATTGCCCATTTGATCAAAAAGGATACCAAGTTGTTAAAAATAAATTCGATAAAATGAATGCAAAATTGGCAGAAAAAAATTCAAAAAAATAAGAGGAGCGGAAGTAAATGAGCGAAGATAAGAAGATAGCCCTGGCAGCCTGTAGTGGAATGAGTCCCTATGGTTTAGTTGCCCGCGTAACATCTACAGATACAGTTGACGAGACTGATAACACGATATCTATATGTATGGGTGCTACTTCTGCTGATAGGGATGGATTTCGTAATTTGATTAAGAAGTATCCTATTATAGCCATCAGCGGTTGTGATGGGGACTGCACCCTTAAAATTTTAGAACAAAAAGGAGTTAAACCTGCCAAAAATATAAACGTTTTGGAGGAACTCAAGGGGACTGGTTTAATACCTAATGATGTGTCTAGATTGGATGATGAAGGGGAAAAATGCGTAAAATACATGAAAAATAGAATTAAAAAAGAGCTAAAAGATTTTCAAGATAAATAAAGTTTCAAGACAGACCAAATGTAAGATTTTAGTAATATAACTCAATCGATAGTGATGGCTGATGGAACTAGAATATATTAAGGATCTTCTCTCCTGTAATGAAATTAATAGGGATAACCTTCTTACTCTGCTGAAGACGGAAGCAAGACTTATTAATATCCACGACATCATGCAGGCCAGTGCCTTCCTCATCAATGATGCCAGGTATGTGCAGGGAAGCTATCGTAAGGCATATATTGAAGCCTACACCCTTGCCTTCATCAACCGTATCAAAGAAGTTAAAGAACACCAAACAGATGATAATGAATATCTAGATATTGATGAAGTTCATGAAGCAATAATATTGCTTTTAAACCAGGAAACTGAGGCTAGTGGGGTAGATAGCTTCGATCCTGCTTTTTTCCAGATTTACAAGATTATTTCACTATACACCACATTCATTGTAAAGGAACCAGTGCACCCCGTGGGCACGCCCTTTCCAGGGGGTTTTAAGGTTAGATATGATGGTGAGAATTATCTATGTCCAGTGAAAGAAGTACAAAAAGATAATCCTCGGGCTGTTTGTGGCTTTTGCATAGCAGAACAGGATCCTGAAACAATGTAGCAATCAAAAATATCTTTCTACAATTAATAAATTCACGAGATCTATTTAACATCCATATATTTAAATATATGATATCTATAGCAAATAACATGAAATCCTGTGCGACTGGTGGAGATAAACCTGGCCCGGACCAGATGAGGAGACTCAAAAAAATTATTTCGAAAATTCCTGAAGATCCTTTTCTGCACGAAAAAGCTGATTCTATAAAAGCTCTTGGAGACCCAACACGACTTAAAATAATCTATTTATTAACTTATGGTGAGTTGTGTGTTTGTGAAATACTCACGGCACTGGATAAACCACAACCAACTGTCTCGCACCATCTGAATATATTAAAAAAAGCCGGGTTTTTAAAATGGCGTAAAGAAGGAGTTTGGATATATTATAGTCTTTCAAATCCAGAAATTATCAATGTTTTAGATGAACTGCTGGGAAATAAATGAAATGATAATATATCCCATAGTTGTTATGTTGTTTAATTATATCAGTACTAGTGCTAGGATTTAAAATACCATATTTTCTAAATAATAAAAAGTCAATTAGACCCGGGATCGGGTATCACATCATTGATAAAGATTTGAAATCAAGATAATCTGATAAAATAAGTAAGAATTGGTTATTGAATTAAAATATTACTATCTGGTGAACTGTTTCATTACTTCTCTGGCTGCTTTGGTTTTAACCAGAATAGAAACCTTCATACCTTCCTTTAGAACAATATCAGGTTTTGGAATTGTTATATCGCCATTTTCATATACAGCTACGATTATAAAGTCTTCAGTGGGGCTAATATCACCGATCTTCTCACCAATAACCTTTTTATTTTCCAGTTTAAAATCAAGTAGTTCTGCATCGCCTTTTCCCATAACTACCAGATCAGCAATTTTCGGCCGAATTATTAATTTCTCCACATAACTAGCCGCTGTGATCTCTGGGCTTATAACTGAGTCAATCCCCACTTTTCTAAAGGCCTCTGCATGGCTGGGTTCACTTACTCTGGCAATAATTTTAGGAATCCTGCATTCCCTCACCAGGATGCAAGCAAGGAGGTTTGCTTCGTCATTTCCGGTGGCTGCTACGAAAACGTCTGCACTGGATACATTGGCTTCATCCAGGGTTTTGGTATCAGTACCGTTGCCACAAATAACCAGGGCATCCAATTCAGCAGCAGCGTTGGCACATAAATTTTCATCATTTTCAATTAAGGTAACATCATGACCATCAGCAATTAGAAAAGAGGCCAGGTTCAAACCTACTCTCCCACCACCCATTACAATCACATACATATTGAGACACCTCTTAAACCAACAATAACAATTTTATCGCCATTAAACTTGCACAGGTCAGTTAAAAATTTCCAAACATTAATTTGTTTATGGATTAACATGGAGAATTAAGCTTAACTAGGACTATCATTACAATATAAGAAGCTAAACAGACTCTAATTGCCTCCCAATCATATTAAAGACTAAATTTGCAACGTATTCCAGCCCAGTTCCTTTAAATTTAATTTACCATGTATTAACGTATTATAAATACTCATAACTGGGTTTTAATATATTTTTTTTAGACTCGTAAAGATAGAACCTACATCCATATAAATTTTCCGAAGTAGATAAATTTCCTTTTTCTTTAAAAAACAATTTTAACTGCTCTAAAACAAGCTAAAAAATATAGTATTAAATTTTTCTAATACATGAAGGGGTTTCTATGCAATTATCGTGGTAATGTCTGATTAATAAGAAAATATGGTTATTTAATAGCATAAAACCCGGCATGCATGTAAGAAAACCAAAAAAGTTCTACAACTCTAAAACCAGTTTTTTTCAGAATAGATAGATGTTCTTCTATGGTTATAGGGAAATATCCTTTATCAAACCTATTTAAATGGCCATTCACTGTATTTTCACTTCTGCCGCAGGATAACTGGAACTTTTTCCAGTTTTCTTTCCCTATTCTGATGCCTTCATCACTGGCGGGACGTATATTTTCAAAGTTTATAAAAACTCCTTTTTTGTTTAAAATAGCATAACATGCATTTATTGCTTTTTTCCTGTCTTTGCTGGATAAGTAATGGTGAGATTGGATAGCAGTGATTACGTCCACTGGAGGGCATATCTCTAGGGACAATTGTTGTGTTGTTAGGGGCTCAAGGATTTTTATCCTTTTCTGGGAATATGTTGATAGTTTTTCCTGTGCTTTGATCAACATATCCGGTGAGGGATCTCCTAAAATAAACCGAGTGTTAGGGAAATTTTTCAAGGCCATTTTAATTAAAGAACCCGTGCCGCAACCTGTATCTAACCAGGTTTCAGGTTCATTTCCAATGGCCTTTATAATGTTTATTGTTTCTTGATGGAATGATTGGTAATAAGGAATAGTGGAAGATATATCAGAATCATAATCATTAACTTGGTGAGATGTGGTATTATCAGAATTCGTCATAATATTTCACTCATCTGGTTAATTAATTAAAATTAAACTTTGATACCAAAATTTTTATTTTTTAGATAATTGGGAGTTTTAAAAGAAATAGTTGGCATTTTTATTGATGAAAATTAAGTGTAGGAAATAGATAGATACTATTTCTAATTAAAAAAGCTTATTTCTTTTTAAACTGCACCATGGGGATGCTGCTGTTTCTTCAGTACTATGGTGTTATCTGCTGAGTTTTTTAAAGCAATACTAAAGCCTGGTTCAGCACCAATAACCAGTGTTTCTTTACCATTTTCTTTAGCAATGTTAATGAGGGGTAGAAAATCTGTGTTACGGGTCATCAGTGCAACAACATCTATATTGGGGTTGTGAATGGCTTCAAAAGCCTCAACTGCCATTTGCACATCAATATCTCCAGCAACAATGATGGGGGACATGCCCTGATTAACAATGGCTTCAATAAGCTTATCTGATGCGTACTGGTTCAAGAAGACCTTCCCAACCTTTAATTTTCCATAATCTGCAAGTAATTCTTGCACAGTGTCCAGATCAAAACTGAATTCTTTTCGAAGCATGTTAGGACCATCCACTAACAAGGCAATGCTTTTTGAACTGGGTTCTCCCATTCGGGGAATGTATTCTTTAAATGAACTTAATTTTTCAAGATTTCGCATTTTTTCTCCTGGTTCAATTCAGATATTACACGAACCAAGTGTTAATATTATTTTTAGTATTATTAATATATTCTTAAATTTCTTAATAATTTATTATCATTATTATTAAATGTTTCCCTCTAATTTGGGATTTTATTGACATAAACCCATTTTATTGCGATTAAAGCATTATTCTTTATTTCCTTATTTTTGATTCAGGAATAAAGAAGTAAGAAGTAATCTATTATATCTAATCTGAGAGATAAATAACTATGCCCAAATTGCACCCAAATATATGTCTTAAGAACTTCGCTGTTATTTAGTTAAATATTCTTTTTCTGAAGGAATTTTGGCGGATATTTAAAGTTTTTGGGTGGGTAAGTAAAAAATAAAAAGAATATAATGAATTTTTCACACTTTAATAACTGGAAACTGAACTTCTGTTAAAAGGTCACTTTCAGGAACTTCCATTGGGCTGTTAAGATATACTTCAGTGACAGGCCCAACAATGTCATAACCATTTTCAACTGCATAATGTGCCACAGCATGAATCACTGGCCCCACTTCAGTATAAGGTCCTTTGTGCATGGCTGCCAATACCGTATGTTCAGGAATTTCCTTTATACCTACTTTACCCTCGGGCATACATGTTCCCTCAAATGAAAAACCGATCTCATATTGTAGGTTTTCCTCGGGTGTATCTTCTGGGCTGTTGAAGTAAGTCCCATAAACTCGGCCAGTCATTTGGAGGCCTTTTTCTGAAAGCCACTCTCCGACTTCTTGCATGAGTTGTGGAATCTTATCATAACTTCCCATATAAGGAATATAAGCAACCCTAGCTTCTTCAATCCTTTTTTCTACTACTTCCATTATTACACCTAGCTATACATATTTTCAACATCTGTTAATTATTTGTTGATCATTTTTTGGGGCAAAACTATATAAGGATCAAAATAATATTATTTATAACTTTCAGAAATTACTGAAAGTTAAGAAATTTATAAAAGTTAGGGG
>JAHKLP010000078.1 GCA_020855015.1 Methanobacterium sp. | reverse complement strand
ATATCCCATTATATACATAATAAACTTTGGAGGATATTTTCAAATTGGAGTTGAAAAGATGGACGAAACTTTACTGATGATTCCCGGACCCACTCGTGTGGCCCCCAGGGTCCTGAAGGCCATGTCAGAAAACATTGTTAACCATAGAAGTGCCCTTTTCGGTGAAATTCTCACTGAAACCAACCAGATGATGTCTGAAGTATTCATGACTGAAAATCAGTCTTACCTTATCACTGGCTCCGGAACGGCAGCCATGGAGGCCGCCTTAGCCAACACCATCAGTAAGGGAGACCGTGTCTTGAACATTGTGGGTGGTAAATTCGGACAGCGTTTTATGCAAATAACCGAAACCCATGGTGGAATTCCTACCGAGATGGAAGTGGAATGGGGACATGCAGTTAACCCTGATGATGTGCGTGAATTCCTGGAAGCAAATGATGATATTAAAGCAGTGACTGTTGTGCACAATGAAACTTCCACTGGTGTGACCAACCCCATAGAAGAATTGGGTAAAATAATGCAGGACTACGATGCCCTGTATGTTGTGGACACTGTGTCCAGCCTTGCTGGGGATGATGTGTTCGTGGATGGTTATGGAATTGATATCTGTGTCACTGGCTCCCAGAAGTGTCTGGCAGCACCGCCAGGCATAGCAGCCATAACCCTCAGTGATGATGCCTGGAATGTGGTGGATAAAACTGAAAATCAGACTTACTACCTTAACCTCAAAAAATACAAGAAAAGTGGAGATGCAACACCACCAGAAACACCCTACACACCTGCAGTTTCATTAATATATGCCATGCAAGAAGCCCTGCGGGTGATCATGGAAGAAGGCCTGGAAGAAAGGGTTAAAAGACATAAACTCGCAGCCAAAGCCACCCAGAATGGTGTCAAAGCCCTGGGATTGGAGTTGTTCGCCCAGGAAGAAGCACGCAGTAACACGGTAACCTCAATTAAGATGCCTGAGGGTGTAACTGACCCTGAACTTCGTGGTACCATGAGGGAGCGTTACCGGATTGAACTGGCCGGAGGCCAGGACCATCTTAAGGGTAATGTATTCCGTATCGGCCACATGGGTAACATAACCCACCGTGAGATAATCAGCACTATCGCCGCATTAGAGATGACCATGCAAGGTCTTGGACTGGATGTGGAGATCGGTGAAGGTGTGGCTGCAGTTGCAGACACTTATTTAGAAGGGAGCATTTAATCACCCCATACTCCCTTATTTTACTTTTATTTTTACTTTCATTAAATAAATATAAAATATTGCAGTTTTGAAGTTTAGGATTGATAAGAACAAGTAATGAGAGTCAAGTGTCAGGCTAATATCTGCATACTCCGCCTATCCCTTATTTATAGATTATTTGAAATCTTAATGAACAACACGGTAAAAAGATCCCTAATGAAAAATCCTAAATCGTACTAAATTCTATATAGTATATGATCCTAAATAGTATTGAATCTATAAAAATCTATGATATACAAAAAAATTATGAAAATTTGCCTGGAAAATCAAATAAAAATTTTTTAATAAAAATTGGAACAAATAAATAAACACCGAAAAATATTACAATCCCATTTATACCTACCAACTAACGTTATTAAAACAGAATTAAGCTCTAAAACGCGAAATTAACAATTTCAATAAATAAAACAGGTAAATTAGAAGTGGAATTAAAAATGGTGAAAAAAGGGAGTGAAATAATGAGAAAAGAAGGCAAAATGACTGCGAGTAGTGGTATTACAAGCAAGGAATGGTGGCCTAACCGGTTAAATCTTGACATATTGCGCCAGCATTCTGCAGAATCCAATCCAATGGATGATGATTTCAACTACGCCCGGGAATTTGAGAGTCTGGACTTGAACGCCCTAAAAAAAGACCTATATAAACTCATGACCGATTCACAGGAATGGTGGCCCGCTGACTTCGGCCACTACGGACCTTTATTCATTCGTATGGCATGGCACAGCGCAGGAACATACCGTGTGGGAGATGGACGTGGAGGTGGAGACAGTGGAACCAGCGTTTAGCACCCCTAAACAGTTGGCCTGACAACAGCAACCTGGACAAAGCCCGCCGACTACTATGGCCCATCAAACAAAAATACGGCCGGAAAATCTCCTGGGCCGATCTGATGATCCTGGCAGGCAATGTGGCCCTGGAGTCCATGGGCTTTAAGATATTCGGCTTCGGTGGAGGAAGAGAAGATATTTGGGAACCAGAAAAGGACATATACTGGGGTTCAGAGAAAGAGTGGCTGGGAGGAGAACGTCACGAGAAGGGCAGTGACATGGACAAACCACTGGCTGCCATTGAAATGGGTTTAATCTACGTGAATCCAGAAGGACCCGACGGTAAACCAGACCCCATCGCTGCAGCAGATGATATCAGGGAAAGTTTCGCCAGGATGGCCATGAACGACGAGGAAACAGTGGCCCTGATTGCTGGTGGCCATGCCTTTGGTAAAACCCACGGAGCAGGCGACCCGAAATATGTGGGGCCAGAACCAGAAGCCGCTCCTATAGAAGAGCAAGGTCTGGGTTGGAAGAGCAGCTACGGTACTGGGAAAGGTAACGACACCATTACCGGGGGTCCGGAAGTTATCTGGACTAACACCCCCACTGCATGGGATAACAATTTCTTCCGAATCCTATTCGAATTTGAATGGGAGCTCGAAAAGAGCCCGGCTGGTGCCTACCAGTGGAAGCCCAAGGGTGATGCAGGTAAAAACACTGCACCTGATCCCCACGACCCATCAAAACGCCGTACTCCTGGTATGCTAACCACAGACCTTTCATTACGTATGGACCCTGAATACGAAAAGATATCAAGACGCTTTTATGAGAATCCAGATGAACTTGCCGATGCATTCGCCCGTGCCTGGTTCAAACTAACCCACCGTGACATGGGACCAAAAACACGCTATCTTGGATCAGAGGTACCAGACGAGGATCTCATCTGGCAAGATCCCATCCCTGAAGTTGATCACCAACTGGTCAATGAAGAAGACATTACCATCCTCAAAGAAAAGATAATGGCTTCTGGTCTATCAATCAGAGAGTTGGTTTACACTGCATGGTCCTCAGCATCCACTTTCCGCGGTTCAGACAAGCGTGGTGGCGCTAACGGTGCCCGCATCCGCCTGAAACCACAGAAGGATTGGGAAGTCAACCAACCAGACCAGTTAGAAAGAGTACTCAATACACTGGAGGACATCCAGAAGGAATTTAAGAAAAAGGTTTCAATGGCTGATCTCATAGTTCTGGCAGGTTGCGCTGGTGTTGAACAGGCTGCAAAAAATGCCGGCCATGAGATAGAAGTGCCCTTCACACCAGGAAGAATGGACGCCCTAAAAGAACAGACTGATGTGGATTCCTTTGCCCCGCTTGAACCAATTGCAGATGGTTTCAGGAATTATCAGAAGATCCATACCGAAGAAAAGTCAGAGGAATTACTGGTGGACAAGGCACAACTTTTAAAACTGACCATTCCCGAGTTGACAGTCCTGATTGGTGGTCTGCGTGTCCTGGATGCTAATTATCAACAATCCCCTCACGGAGTCTTCACCGATACACCGGAGGCACTTACCAACGACTTTTTTGTGAACCTACTGGACATGAAAACCGAATGGAAAGCAACAGAAGATGAGAATGTATATGAGGGACAGGATCGAATGACTGGAGAACCCAGATGGACTGCTACCCGTGTGGACCTTATATTCGGTTCCAACTCCGAGCTCAGGGCAATGGCAGAAGTCTACGCATGTGAAGATTCAGAAGAGAAGTTTCTGAAAGACTTCATAATGGCCTGGGACAAAATCATGACCTTGGACCGGTTCGATCTGGCTTAAACATATTAAATTCTAAATTGGGGATTTATCAAGCCCCTTACATAAAAATAGACATAAATATGGGTAAAATTATTTTACCCCTCTCTTTTTATTTTAATAAATTATACTAAAACACTTATTAGATCATAATCGGGAATTGTGATATTCAGATAATATATATTTTAAATTCACACATGAATTATGGTAATCCAAGATAAAGTTGACTTGTGCCAAGTATATCTTCCAGTTGTTTGTTTCCCAGAGTATATTATTTAATAGACTTTTATTTAACAGAGATGCTGGCCTGCCATGTTCAGATCCCACTTGACACCAGCAGCTTATTATCCAGTTGATGATTACTTCTCACTCCCTCTACCTCAAATGCCTTCAACCCCCCATACCCACGTATAAATCAGTGAAGGCCCTATGCAAACTAAAAAATTCGTTCTCCTGGACATTGATTACGTAACCAGGAATGGTGAAGCAGTTATACGATTATTCGGTAAAGTGATTGGAGAAAGTGATCAAAACCATATAATAGTCTTAGATAAGAGTTTCAGACCTTACATATATATTATTCCTTCAAATACTTCTGATATTGGTGCTTGTACTCGTGATTTAAGTGAATTAGGACTTTTTGGTGTGGAAAAGGTTTTTAGGAATGATATGGGAGAATCGAAAGGGGTTCTGAAGATTACTCTTAAACATCCCCGTAATATCCCTAAGTTGAGGGATAAAATACGTAATTTGGCATCTGTAAAGGAAGTTCGAGAGTATGATATTCCTTTCTATCGCAGATACCTCATAGATAAGGGATTATCCCCCATGAATGTGGTGCAGGTGGAGGGTAAGGTTTTATCTGCAAAATCTTCGACCTGTGTCTTTCAGTTGGAGAATCCTCCCACTACTCTGGATTACAGCTTACCAAAGCTTTCTTTTTTGAGTTTTGATATTGAAGTATACAGTCCCCATGGCATGCCCCAGTCAGACCGGGATCCCATTATCATGATAAGTTTCTCCAGTAATCAGGGCTTCCAGAAGGTATTCTCAACCAAAAATTCCGCATTAGATTTCGTCGAAGTGGTGGCTGATGAAAAGGAGTTGCTGGGAAAATTTGCAGAAACAATTCAATTTATAGACCCTGATGTCCTCCTGGGCTACAATTCAGACGCCTTCGACTTGCCCTACATCAAAGACCGGGCTACACGTTTAGGTGTGCCTCTTAAAATAGGAATAGATGGATCCCAACCTAAATCTATGAAAATAGGTTTCAATAATGCACCAATGATCAGGGGCAGAATCCATGTTGACCTTTACCCTAATATCCGCCGTTATCTCCAAATAAACCGCCACACACTGGAATATGTCTACAAGGAGCTTTTTGGAGCGGAAAAACTGGACATACCTGGAGATGAGATCCACAACTACTGGGATGAAGGGGGAGATAAACTGAAACAGCTTTTTATGTACTCCCTGGATGATGCGGTGTCAGTTACCCGGATTGGGGAGAAAATGTTGCCCCTCAGCATAGAATTAACCAGGATTGTGGGCCAACCCCTATTTGAAGTAGCCCGCATGGCATCTGGAAGACATGTTGAATGGTATTTAATCAAAAAATCATTTCAATACGGAAACTTGGTGCCGGATAAAGCCCCAAAATCGGAGTTATCCAGGCGAAAAGCTATACATACTGTCGGAGGCTATGTTAAGGAGCCTGTGAATGGTTTGCATGAGGAAATAGTCTATTTCGATTTCAGAAGCCTTTATCCCAGTATAATAATCTCCAAAAACATCTCGCCAGACAGTTTAACAGATAATAATGGAAAAGATTGCCACATCACGCCCGAGTATGGTCATAGATTCCTGAAAGAACCAGCAGGTTTTATTCCGTTGGCCATTGGCAGGATTCTCCAGGACAGGATAAGGATTAAATCCATGATGAAAGAATCAGAAGATAACAGGGAGCGTCAGGTCCTGGATGTGCAGCAACAGGCACTTAAAAGAATGGCCAACACCATTTACGGATTATACAATCATAATACATTCAGATGGTATAGTCTGGAATGTTCAGAGGCCATAACTGCATGGGGCCGGGATTTTCTCAAAAAAACAATGGAAGATGCCAGAACCCATGGATTCGAACCAGTTTATGCTGATACGGATGGATT
>JAHKLP010000040.1 GCA_020855015.1 Methanobacterium sp. | reverse complement strand
GAGTCTTTTTCACATTCTTCCAGGAGTCTGGATCCAAATCCTTTACCTTTATAGCGTCCAGAGGCCCATAAACACTGTATAAAATTGTATCCTGGTGCTTCGATTGGAAACCAGGCGTATTCTGCTGGTGAGTACTCAATGAATACTTTCCCTCTTACATCGAACTTCTTGAAGGTGTGCCCTTCAGGGAATCTTTCCTTTAACCAGGCTTTTTTGGTTGCAGCTCTTTTCTGATTTTTTTTATCATTTCCAATGGCGCAGCAGATGTGTTCTGATTCGATGTTCTCATTATTCAGGGTTATAATTGGAATTTCGTTATGTGATATCTCTTTGGACATTCAATTCATCCCCCCAATCGATCCAATTATTAAATTTTCTGACAGACAGGACAAACGTAAGAAGATGAACCAAGCACATTCATTTTAACGATTTTGGTCCCACAACGTTTGCATTTTACATCCTTACTTTTTTGATCCATTATCCTATCATAATTACCGTTTTTGCCGAATAAATTATATTCACTGGAACTTCCACCCTCATTAACTGCTAATTTAATTATTTTAATTATATTTTCGTATAATTCCTCCTTTTTATTATCATCTAAGGACGATACCTTCATTTTAGGATGGATACAAGATTCATATAATATATCATTGATGTAAGCATTGCCTAATCCTGAAATTTCATTTTGCAGGTTAAGAACTCCTTTGATTCCCCTGTTTTTATACCTTGAAAGAACATCAGCAAAATAAGGGTAGTTAAATTCATGGCTTAGTGGTGATGGTCCCACATTTCCAGCATATTTATGTTGATTTAATTGTTTATCATTAACAACTAACAAAAAGGCATAAAGTGAGGATTGGAACGTTAATGCGGTTCCATCTTCAAATATGAAAAGGACATGATATTCGGATGGAATCTGTTCAGCATCAGGGTGATAAAGAAATTTGCCTATTACTTCCCCTAACAAGAGAAATATTTCATTTTCAAATTCTATAAAAATCCATTTCCCATGGGGTTCTATTGATTTTATGGGACTGTTTAAAACTTCATCCTTCCTTTTATTGAGATTGCACATTCCCTGCTTAATTATACTTTGACAACGCTCACCCAGAATAATATCACTTATAGTTTTACCCTTAAAGGTTATTTCCATTTGTTTGGAAAGGTTTATTATCTCAGGTAATTCTAACCCCATCTAATTCCCCCTATCTTTATAATGAATTTATTTAATCCTGTTTTTTAACTGGCACATAAAAATCAACTTCAGATTCAGGGTTTTCCATTCCCATAAATCGGTTCTTATGGTAGGCTTGGACCATAAAAGGATGAGCTTCTTCATAACCTGACCCCGGAAGCCAATAATTCCATATGTATTCACAGCCTTTAAACATGTCTTCTCCCTTAAAAGTGAATATAGCGTATTTTGTTGCTGGCAATACCTTACAAAACATCTCTACAGGCATTATTTCAAGTTCTTTGACTTCTATACCTACATAAACATAAAATTTCCCTGTTTGCTTGTAATCATCTGGTTGGATGTGAACCTCATATGCAAAGTCATTGACAGCTTCTTCTTGAAGAATGTCACCGTAAGTTTGACATAACCTAAAGAAACGGTTCCAAAGGATTCCAATTTCATTTTCTATACTCCATTCCTCACTGGAATGAAACGGATCACCATAATAAACACAACCAACTAATTTTAGGGTTTTTTCACCAGTTATTTCTATTTTTTTAGGTTCTGGTAGGTCGTGCTTGGATTTCATTTATATTACTTCCTTGAAAGTATATAATTACGCAAATGAGGATAAAACCATCTTATTATAAATTTATTGAGACATTAATTATATTTTTAGGATCACCTCCTGTAAAATGTATTATTGAAATATTGACATGATCTAATCTAATTTATTGGATACACTTCATCCAAGTACACTTCATTAATGAATAATATTCTTTAGTATTCACCTTTCCATTCTGGCCATAGGAAAGAAAGCCATATTGGAAGCTTTGGATCCTTAACACGGTCAAAAGCCGGGATGTACGGTTTTAGATCAATTATAGGTGTGCCGTCAAAAGCATCAATGCCTGAAATTGTGATTATCCCCTCGTTTTCATTAACATTCATAATTTGACAAGTTGTAAGTGCAAGAGGGTTGGGACGATACTCTGCACGGGTAGCAAAAACACCAGTTGATTTATTAGTGGCATATGGGGGTTTGGTGCGTAAGGCACTTCGATATTTGTCATTATCCGAATTATCTGCCCACCAAAAGACCATGACATGACTAAAGTCCTTAAGATGTTTTAATGCTGGCCTGTATGGCTCTGAAATTTCCAAGTAGGCTTGAGAATTTTTGTTTTTAACTGTTCCAATTTTATTAATTTTGTATGCTTCAGGCTCGTCAGGGATTTCATAAAGTTCTATGCTTGAACCATAGTCACCCGTAACTGATCCTTTCACCACTGGGAACTGTATTTCGGTTAAAAGTTCACTTTCAGGCACTTCTTCCGGACTGTTGAGGTATGATTCCCTTGGAGCGCCAATCATCTCGTGATCTTCTTTCATGACATGTTCCATCATCATCCCGTAAGCTGATCCTATTTCCTGGTAAGGACCTTTATGGATTATGGTTAAGACATGGTGTGCAGGCATTATTCTTATCTTAACTCTCCCCTCAGAAATTGCCTTTCCCTGGAAAGGGATACCCACATCATATTCCATTTTTTCTGGTGGAACTTCCATGGGACTGGTGTAGTACACTACAAATGGTGGTTCGACTATTTCTAATCCATTCGCAATAACCCCACCTGTTAATTCTCCAATAAGTTCCCCCATATCTTCTACTAACCCTAAATGAGATATGCTGGCCACCTGTTTTTCTTCAATGGTTTTTAATTTGATTTCCATCATAGACCTCCTTTTTTGGATGATTAAATAACCATCTGGAAGTCAACCCATATAAATTTATTTTTTATAGGAATAATATTCCATAATAAAGTGAATTTATGCTGTTATTGTGTCAGGATAAACCAAAGAAATTAAGTAAACAAACCCCACCAGATGATTTAAAGGAAAGATTTTTATCCAACCAGAGAAAAAATCAATTCAATGGATAAAAAAAATGATCTAGACTCATCAAAAGAGTTTCTTTTAAATTCATTTGATGAAATTGTCCCTATTTTAAAGACTATTGGAAACTCAAATAGGTTTAAAATTCTAATATTACTATTAGAAGGGCCTTTAAACTTTCAAACACTCCTGGATAAATTGAATCTAAAAAAGTCCGCACTTGCTAATCATCTAACCAAATTAAAGGATAACGGATTAATCAGGAAAGTCCACCATGGTACCTATTCCCTTACCGAAGATGGTAGTACATATGTTAAAGCCATTGAAAATACCTATAAAGAAAGTAGGAAATTGGAGATTAAAAGAAAGGAACTTGAAAAAAGAAGGAATATGACCATGTCATTTTTAGAAAGGAAATGAAGAACCCCTCAATAGGGTATAAGTAAATTAAATTCTTGAAAACATTAAAAAAAGAAATGATAATTATTCTGTGATGTCATATAGTATTTTCATAGCCTTGGTGAAGGGTGGGTTACCAGATGTTAAAAGAACAACCCTCAATACATCGACAATTTCATCCCGACTAATATCAAATTCCTTCATGGCACTCATCATCTGCTTTTTCATAGCCCGATCATCAGATGCAGCAGCAGTTATTCCCAGAGCAATTAACTTCTGAGTGCGGTAATCCAATACTTTACCAGTAAATGCTGCTTCATTTAGTTCAACAACAGCTTTAAAAATGTCAGGATAGTCTTTTCTTACATGTGCCATTCCTTTACCATAAAATACGTCTTCTTTCATGTCTTCATCCCCTTTAAATCTTTATTAATATTATTATCTTCTTTTTTTCATATATAATTTATCAAAATCATATTACAAAACGAACATTACATCTAAAAATAATGATTAAAATTCCACAAATCTGGTTAAAAATATTTCAATCCTTGATTTACCATAAAGTACTAATCTGTTATAATTTAAAATTAGCATTATAAGTTTTTTCAGGGAATGAAGTTAATATGTATAAAAACTTAAAATTTCTATTAATTTTAATCTTAATTCTCAGTTCAATTAGTGTAGGATTAAATTGTATTTTTGCCCAGGAAGACATGGCATCACATGTAGAATACATTTCCAGTGAAATAGGTCCCCGCCCTGCTGGTTCTACTAATGAAGAAAAAACAGCCCAATATCTCGCTGATCAATTCAGGAATAATGGTGTTAAAACTGAAATACAACAATTTAAATATTATTCTTTAAATTCTGAAGATATAAAAACATCATATAACGTCATAGGTACCATAGAAGGCATTTCTGATAAAGAAATCATCATCTGTGCAGATCTTGATACAGTACAGGATTATCTTGTTGGAAATTATACTGCTGGTGCTAATGACGATGCAACTGGACTGGCAATTCTCATAGGTTTGGCGCAAAAATACAAAAATAAAAAACCCTTTTACACTATTAAACTTATTGGCTTCGGTGCCAGTGAAGATAGTTTTACATTTCCACTCATAACTCCCAAAAGAAGCCACTTATCTCCTGATGCCTATTATCAAATAGTTTATCTTCCCTATCTTGTTGGAGCACGCCAATACATACTTACCAATCAGGAATCTGTTAATAAAACCATTACAGTTATCAGTCTAGAAGCCGTTGGTATAGGAGACCCCTGTGTGGTGTCTAAAGATTATTATGCCGAAAATGATCAGTTCTTTGTTGATTTTCTAGTTTTGAACGCTCGATTTCATGGGATAAATGCTCAAAAAATCGATTTTTTCGCTAGTAAAAGTTCTGACGGCAGGGAGGGTGCTATTAGTCATGTTTATCTGCCTTTTTCCATTGCCCAAATCCCCTCTACATTCATTACATGCATGCAGAATCCTAACCTAACTTCCGGAGTCCACAACTCTGATACAGAAATTCCAGGATACCTATCAATTAATGACAATTACGAGAATCTTTTAAAAAATAATAAGGATAAAGAATCACTCCAAAAACAACTTGAAACTGTGCTTTATATGGTATATGACAGTATAAACTCAATAACTCTTTATAATCAATTCAGAACAGTAATTTAAAATAATTGATATTACATAAATAATAGAAGTATTAAAATAAGGGGGTTTAGGATGGAAATAAAAAATATTTTATGTACTTTATTAACAGGAATGCTTATTTTTTTAATGTTAAGTGTGGTTTATGCTGATTCAGGGCCAAACATAGAATCCAATCAAGCCAGAGCCATCGCACAAGACTACCTAAATTCTCATAATTTGCCCTATACTGCCTTAAACCCAAATATTGAAACTGATTGGAAAGCCAAGGTAAAAGTTATCAAAACCGGAGAAGTGGAATGGGTGCTGTACGGTGAAGCTAAACAGGATGCCATGGAGGAAACAGGCAAATATGAGATGATAATGGATGCCTGGTTTGTGCATGTACAGGATAAAAATGGCAACAGTATGGGTATCATCTACGTGAATCCGGAAAGTGGAAAGATAATCAGTGTTGATCTGAAAGGAACATCAAGTGGGGATTCAACTGATGGTGACCTGACTTACAAGGGAGATGGAAGTGGAAATGAGAATGGAGATGAAAATTCTGGAGGAGTCTTAGGG
>JAHKLP010000054.1 GCA_020855015.1 Methanobacterium sp. | reverse complement strand
TGGGAAAGTGGCAGTTCATTATATTGCATAATTAAAAGAACACTCACACTTCCTATGATGGCCATAATAGCATGAATATACATGATGGGGACTTCCTCGTCCCCCCTCAGGTAATCCCTTAAAAGTAATAGGCGTTCTTTTAGTGTAATTTTGGGCATTGGTTTTAAAACTCCTCTTGGATAAGTTGTCATATAACAAGCATAATCTTAGCAAATATGAATTTAATTTGATTATAATAATGTTCATTAAGATGTTAAAAAAAGGTTGCATTAATCTGTGTAAAAATTAAGGAATTATCAAAAATAATTTAACCAACAATACATATATTATATTTATTAAGGAGGTATTTTATGGTTTATTGTCATAATTGTGGAACAAAAAACCCTGATGATTCTGAATTCTGTTCTAAATGTGGTGAACCTTTAAAGGATGTCAGGGATTACGAGGGAAGGCATTACCGCCGTGACCAACACAACCGTCACAAAGATGGATGCTTCGGATCTTCTGATAAAGAAGAATGTTTTGGACTGCCCCATGGAAATCTGATAGGTCCACTAATAGCTGGTGCAGTGCTGATCTTAATTGGATTGTCATCAATCTATGGATTCGAGATCTGGCAATATTTCTGGCCAGTTTTAATCGTCATCATCGGAATATTGATCATATCTGGAGCAATTTACAGTTCACGGAAGAAATAAATCAATGCAGAGTTTAGTTATCAATACAGTGTGATTTTTCGCTGCATTGGTTACAGATACTCTCATGGTTTATTTTAGAAACTGTTATTCTCGCTCTGATCCAAAATAAAACCAGGATTAGGAAATAGAACTCCATTATTAAATTTTCTTTAACTGTGTCAATTCCAACCAGTATGAGAAGTGATCCAATAACGAGTGTGATATTGGAAACAAGTTTAATTATATTTTTATCTAGATTTAGGTATAATATTAGGATTAAAGATGTAAAAACCGTTACCACACCAATCCAAAATGATATTTGACCATAAATCAGCCCTAAACCCCTAAAATAATAGAATATCGTCCCGGTCACAGCAAGTACCGCTCCCACTAGCAGCCCGGTACAGCCTGGACAATATTTTTTTCCTTTAAAATGGATGGTGTGTGATTCAAATTTGCCACAATCAGGGTGGTGACCTTCAAATCGAATAACTAATTCAGGATCCAATTTGGGTTCCTTATTCAATCCATCATTTTCATTCTTCTTTGGTTTTTTATTTAATTGATATTTTCCCGATTTTCTGCTAAATCTTGTAATTCCCTTGCACCGGGAAGGGAATACTGCTGCTAACATACCTGAAAGGCATATGCCCATGAAAGCCAGGAAGATTAAGGGTTTCTGGAATTGGTAAACAGTTTTTGTAGGAGGACTCCAGAGGTATATTAAAACCAGAAATATAAGTCCGAAAAATGACATTAGAACATAATAATTTGAATAATTGAATGGGGGTAGGATATCATCTCTGTTAAGTTTCAATATAAACCCCTCAATGATTGCAGGAGACCCTGGCCAGCCATGTATCTGTAGGTTTTTCTTTTGAACCTATTCTTTGATAACAAACTCCCAAATCTCCTCCTCATACTCCCATAAAAACTCCGGTAACATAAATATAATTCTTCCTGAACCTCACTTCGTGAGAGGTGTTCAGTGGGCATAACTGCATGTGCCATGTCATAATTGGCCCAATTATCATCTTCTAACCAGCCATTTTTCCGGGCTGTGTCGTAGATCTCAGTACCAGGAAAAGGAGTTAGAATCATGAAGATGGCTATGTCCGGATCAACATAGTTGATGAATTCCTTAAAATCATTGATGGATTCATGAGAATCTTTTCTATCACCAATTATTAATGTTGCCTGGCCGAATATGTCATTTTCTTTTAACAGATCCATGGAAAGCTTTGCATCAGATGATTTTATTCCCTTATTATATTTATTAAGCAGTTCATCATCATGTCGCTCCAATCCTGCCATTATCCAGTAATTCCCAGCCTTGCGCAACCTGGAAAGTTTATCTTGGTTTTTGATTATATCATCACTTCTGGCCTGGAGAAACCAGGTTACATCCTCTGAAAGTCCTCTGTTTATCAGTTCATCGCATAAGTTGTTGGTTCGTTTTCCTAAACCCAGATTATCATCAGTGAACCATAAAAAGCTAATACCATATTCAGTGTAGAGCTGTTCCATTTCATCAGCAATTCTTTCCGGGGATTTGGTACGCCATTTACCGCCCCAATACTTCCACTGGGAGCAGAATGTGCATTTATGGGGACATCCACGTGATGCCTCCACCAATCCATAACCAGCACTGTCATAGGACATCATTTTAAAATGGTACTTATTCATATGGTCTTCAATAAAATGATAACCAGGGAATGGGAGGGTATTTAAGTCTTCTATAAGAGGACGGGGAGGGTTGTGAACGATTTTAGATCCACTGCGGAATGATAGTCCTTTAACATTAACTGGTGGTCGGTTTTCATCTAAACTCTTTACCAGTTCAAATAGTGTTAGTTCGCCTTCACCTCGCACTATAAAGTCGATTTCAGGATACATCTTCAGATTTTCATCTGCCAGGGCACTGAAGTGTTGTCCTCCTACAATGGTTTTAATTTCAGTATCGATGTTTTTCACAACTTCCAGTGTTCGTAGAACCAGGAATGTGTTACAAGTTGCCAGGGCACTGGATGCAACTATATCTGGCTGTTCTGATTCAATATGCTCCTGTAGTTTTTTCCAGCCAAAACCTTCGGCCTGACAATCCACAACCAAAATATCCCATTTATCATTTTTTGATTCTAAATAAGCTGCTAATTGGAGAATACCTAAAGGTGGAGGTAGATACTCTCCCATTACAAACCATTCCTCCTTTGGTGGTTCCACAAACAAGATTTTCATTGGTATCATGCCCTTATTTTTGCATATGATTTCTCAGGAAAATTTTTAGATGTATGAGAGTTGTTGGGTAATTAATCCTTATTTCATCCCAACTGTAATCCTTATTAATACGTCCAAACTGGAATTTCTTTCCATTTTGCACTGTAACTTTTTAGGGTTTGTATTATCATGGAAGAGTTGAATCGATCCACCATCAGTACTCCTTTACCTAGTTTCTGGGCATGTACCCTTTCCACCAGGCCAGGATATTCTTTGACAATTCTCTCCCCATCTTTTCGGTAGGTGGATATGCCACCATAAAGTGCACGGTTAAGTTTGTTTCTGTCATTTTGGCTCATTTTGGTAGTGTCATAGGCTAGTATCATGCGTGATTTTAATTTGGAACCTTCAGCAGTTACATCCACAGCTTTACCATGTAATAAAACTCCCTCACCACTCATAGCGCTTTTTAGTTCTGCATCATTTTCCAGTTCATCAAGATTAACTTGTTTTACACGTAATTTATCAGTTACCAGCTCATCAACAATCTTTAAAGAAGATTCATTTTTGTTGGAGTGAAGAACAACCAGATCAACATTTTTTAAGGTTTTGGAAGCTGCAGCACCAGGAGAAAAAACAGATATGACTCCTTTTACTTTTCTTATTTCTTTGGTTAATTCTACAGCCAATTTAAAGTCCATTTATTCCATCTCCTCTCAATGAATAATAGTATGATAAAAAAATTAATCCGATTTCTAGCCTAATTATTCTCTCTCTGTTATATTGATACACTAGCCTTAAGTAAGTTTGTAATGTGCTATAGAAGTGAAAAAATTCAATAGAATTAATCCGAGAATTTTGGAAAATTAAAAAACAGGGAATTTAGATAAACAGTTAAAAAATATCACAAACAATCAATATCAGGGACAAATGGTTTTATATCCAGGACTGGAGACTGATCCAGAGCATCCAACCATTTAACTGTTAAGAGATTTCCCTCTCTTTTTACCAGTTCCACCATACACAATCCGAGTGAATTTGGTCT
>JAHKLP010000074.1 GCA_020855015.1 Methanobacterium sp. | reverse complement strand
TGGTGCTACCCATGGTTATCATCCCTTAAATTATGATCTTCCTGAAACAGAACATCAGAAATACGAAATAATCTTAGGATCCATTCTCACCCAAAATACTGCCTGGACATCGGCAGAGAAGGCATTATTGAACCTTAAAGAATTAAATGCAATTGATCCTGATAATCTCCTCCAATTGGATGATGACACTCTGAGAGAAGCTGTTCGTCCGGCTGGTTTTTTAAACCAAAAATCAGTTTATCTGCAGGAAATTACCCGTTTTTTCCTATCACTGGAAGGGATGATACCCACTAGGAAGAAAATATTAAAGGTAAAGGGCGTGGGTAATGAAACTGCAGATTCGATACTACTCTACTCTTATAAACAACCAGAGTTTGTGGTGGATGCCTACACCAAGAGGATTTTCAGCCATCTGGGAGTGGTAGATGAAAAAGTTAGTTACATGGAGTTGAAAAAACTCTTTGAAGATAATCTACCTCCAAGTGTACCTATTTATCAGGAGTACCATGCTCTCATTGTGGAACATGCCAAACGATATTATCGTAGAAAGCCTTATAATAAAATTCCGAATATAATGTAGTTTCATTACTTTTTCATTGACAAAATAATAAATACATAAATGGAACATAATTAAAATTATCAATATAAACTATAAAACCAATTAATGGTGTCACTATGAAAAACCTCATTGAAATAAGAGACATCTTGACTAAAAATAAGGAGATAATAGAGGAAAATTATAATGTCAAAAAAATAGGAATCTTTGGTTCCTATGTTCGAGGAGAAGAAAAAGAAGATAGTGACCTGGATATAATTGTGGACTTTTCTGAACCAGTAAGTTTATTGAAGTTAGTGAATTTTGAGAACTTCTTACAAAAAATAACCGGTGTAAAAGTTGATGTAGTCCCTGAAAGCGATATTAGACCCGAATTAAGAAATAATATTCTTAATGAGGTTAGTTATTTATGAAAAGGGATATCTCAATCTATATTAAAGATGTGCTTGAAAATATAACCCGCATTGAAATATTCATTAATGGAATGCAGTATGATGATTTTGTTAATGATGAAAAAACTCATTATGCAGTTATAAGATGTATTGAAATTATTGGAGAAGCTGTAAAGCATGTCCCCCCTTCCTTTAGAGAAAAATATCCGGAAATACCATGGAAAGACATGGCTGGCATGAGAGATAAAGTCATTAACTTCTATTTTGGAGTCAATTTAGAGAGCGTGTGGTTAACCGCCATCAATGACATACCAGATATTAAACCCCTCATAGAGAAAGTTTTAGAAGAATTTTAATTATTATGGTGATAATATGCAATTCCCAACCCGTCGCATGCGCAGGCTTAGAAAAACCCCCCAGATTAGGAAGATCCTCCGAGAAACAACCCTTCAGGCAGAAGATTTCATTTATCCCCTCTTTGTTAAAGAGGAGCTCGAAGAAGGTGCAGGGGAACCTATTGACACCATGCCTGGCCAGTATCGTTACAGTCTGGAGGATTCTGTGGATGAAGCTAAAAGGCTGGAAAAGATGGGTCTTCAGTCTGTTTTACTCTTTGGAATGCCTGAAGAAAAGGATGAAATGGGAACTGCAGCCTATTCTGATGATGGGATTGTGCAACAGACTGTCAGGCGCCTTAAAGCAGAAACTGAACTGGTGGTAATCACCGATGTCTGCCTCTGCCAGTACACCAGCCATGGGCACTGCGGAATTGTGGAAGGAAATGAAATTGTTAATGACGAAAGCCTGCGATTGTTGGCCAAAACCGCCCTGAGCCATGCGGAAGCAGGAGCAGATATTGTAGCACCATCTGATATGATGGATGGCAGGGTAGGTGAAATTCGGAAACTACTGGACGATGGCGGTTTTCAGGATACATTAATCATGTCATACTCCGCTAAATATGCATCATCATTTTATGCCCCATTCCGGGATGCGGTGTGTTCAGAGCCATCCTTCGGAGACCGTAAAACCCACCAGATGAGTCCTTCCAATGTTGAAGAAGCACTGCTGGAAACAGAACTAGACTTGGAGGAAGGTGCAGACATAGTAATGGTAAAACCAGCCATGGCTTACCTTGATGTTATCAGCAAGGTGAAAGAAACTTTCCAGGTTCCCACTGCTGCTTATCAGGTAAGTGGTGAATATTCAATGCTCAAAGCAGGGATAGAAGCAGGATATCTGACTGAAGAATCCATCTACGAATCATTGCTATCGATTAAAAGAGCTGGGGCCGATCTTATAATCTCTCATTTTGCCCCTGAGTTTTTGGAAGGAAATATTCATGAAGAATGCTGAGTTAACTACTTGGAAAAAATAGGTATAATTATATGTGCTGAGGTGAAATTTTGGACCCTGTTTTTGTAGGTAAATGCGCCCAGATAGCATCTGTACTGGAAGTTAGTGGACATCCCAAGCCAGGAAATGTCCATAGAACTCAGAACTTCTCTGACATGGTTTTTGAAGATTTTCTTCTTAGCGGAATAGCCATAGGGAAAACCATGGAAAAAGCCGCGAAAAATGGGCTAAATTTGAGTGATATGCCCGTAAAATGGGGAGAAATTGGTCTTGGAAGTCTAATCCTGGATGCAGTTACTGAAACAGATCGCTGGGTGGCTAACAACACAAATCTAGGAATCATCATGCTGCTAGCTCCCATCTGTGCTGCTGCAGGAATGATGGAAACTGTTGATGAGTTGGGGAGTAAAATCCATCAGATAATGAAATTAACAACCGCAAAGGATGCTGTAAATCTTTACCAAGCCATCAATATTGCTGATGCTGGTGGAATGGGTGAACAGGAAGAATTGGATGTCGGGAGTGATAGTTCCCTTCAGAAACTCCTAGACGAAAACATAAACATGTTCCGTGTTCTGGAAATGTCATCAGAATGGGATCGCCTATCATATGAACTTACTAATCAGATGCCCGTGACTTTAGATATAGGTTTTCCATTATTTAAAAAAATAAAAACAGAATATGGTGTTAATGAGGCTACAGTGCAAACATTCCTCACCATTCTAGCAGAAGTTCCCGACACTCTCATCAGCCGTAAATACGGAGAAGAAAAAGCCAGAGAAGTGTCTCAAGATGCAAAGGCTATATTGGAAGAAGGCGGAATATTAACTAATAATGGTCTAAAGTTAGTGGAGAAATTTGACCAGGAAATGATAAAAAACGATTTGAATCCTGGAACCACTGCAGATTTCACAGCATCATCCCTTATGGTGGCATATTTAGATGGTTATGATGATTATAAATCCAAATTTTAATGATAAATCAATTAATAATAGATAATCAAATACATCAATGAAGGAGATTTTATAGAATACATATCCAATAAGAGTTATCGAGGTTTACAATGATAGATAAGATGATCAATCAAATGCACCTGTACGAGAAGAAGGTGTTAAAAGCCATGGGAGAGGCTGGAGGAGAAGCCTTACCTGAAGATGTGGCTGAAAGAGAGGATTTAAATATAAAACAAGTTATGAGTGCTGCAGGCGCACTGGAATCCAAAGGAATTATTGAAGTTGAGAAGGATGTGGATGAATTCTTGAGTCTGGGCCCTTCCGGTGCAGATTATGCTCAGGAGGGCTTGCCTGAGCGGAAGATACTTGAAGCCCTTAATACTGAACAAACCATCCATATGAAGGATCTCTCATCAAAATCAGGAATCCAATCTTCAGAGGTAAAAATTGCCATTGGATGGCTTCTTAAAAAGGGTTGGGCAGCCCTGGACAAAGGCCAAGTCACAATTACTCCACAAGGTGAAAAAGCATTAGAAAAACCTGGAATTGATGAAATTCTCCTAAAAACTATCTTGGATTCTGGGAAAATGTTAACCATTGATGGTTTATCATCATCCCTAAAGGAAGGATTCCAACTACTCAAAAAAAGGAAAGGACTTATTAATTTAAATAAAAGTTCTAGTTACACATTGAAGGTTACCCCAAAAGGTCAGGAAATCCTGGATCATGGCTTCGAAATTAAGGAGGAAGCCACTCAACTTACCCATGAACACCTGAAAACTGGTGCCTGGAAGAATCTACATTACCGGGGATACGATATAAATGCAGAACATCCAATTGTCTTTCCTGGTAAAATGCATCCTTTGCAGCGTACTATTGAAGAAATACGTCGAATATTTCTGAATCTTGGTTTCACTGAATCCAGAGGCACCATACTCGAATCAGCATTTTGGAACTTTGACTGCCTCTTCCAACCCCAGGATCATGCGGCTAGGGAGATGCAGGACACTTTCTATGTTAAATCACCTGAAAGCACCCAACTACCCTCTGATAATCTGGTGGAAAAGGTGTCAGAGGCTCACGAAGATGGTGGTCAGACCGGGAGTGAGGGATGGGGTTACGAGTGGGATAAAGATGTAGCCCGGCAATCAGTACTTAGAACCCATACCACCTGCGTATCTGCCCGTTTTTTGGCGGAGAATAAACCACCCCTAAAGATGTTCTCTGTGGGCCGGGTTTTCCGCAGGGAAACCATTACTTACAAGCATCTTCCAGAGTTCCACCAAGTTGAGGGTATTGTGGCTGCCGAGGATATAAACTTCAAGAACCTGCTAGGAATACTCAAAGAATTTTACCATCAACTGGGCTTTGAAGTTCGTTTCAGACCAGCATATTTCCCTTACACTTATCTTTCAACAGAATGTGAAATTTACCTGCCAGAGAAGCAAAGCTGGATAGAACTGGGAGGGTCGGGAATGTTCCGCCCCGAAGTTTTAGAACCATTAGGAGTTGAAACACCAGTCGCAGCATTTGGACTGGGAATTGAACGCCTGGCTATGATACAACTGGGAATTAAAGATATTCGAATGTTATACCAGAGTGATCTGGGCTGGTTACGCAACTTACCAGTCACCCAGCTTTACAGTGAAAAATAAGTGCATATCTTAAAAAAAGTTGGCGTGGGGATATAAATAAAAAAACAATACATTGCCCTGGCTACAATAGCAGTGATTATGATCTTAGCTATTGTAGTAAACCTGGATTTTGTTTCTCAACCTACAATATCCCTAGATTCTGTTGAAATAAATGAGTATCAGGGTGAAAAACTCTCTTCCATTAATGATTTCCGTGAAAACTCCATTAAAGGAACACAAAAGGTTGACATTAATACTTACCATCTGGAGGTAAGTGGACTTGTTGTAAAACCCAAAAATTACACCTATGATCAGGTTAAAAATTTCTCTAACTACCAGAAGGTGGTTAAACTTGACTGTGTGGAAGGATGGAGTGTAAACATACTCTGGGAGGGAGTTCTGGTGAAAGATATTCTAAATGATGTTAAACCTTTACCCCAAGCCAATACCATTATTTTCTATGCAGTAGATGGTTACTCAACATCATTCCCCCTGGAATATGTCCAAAAAAACCAGATAATAATGGCTTATAAAATGAACAACGCCACTATAGCCCCAGAGCGAGGTTTCCCATTCCAACTGGTGGCTGAGAGTAAATGGGGATATAAGTGGATAAAATGGATTAACAAAATTGAACTATCAGATGATCCCAATTATCAGGGATACTGGGAAAGCAGAGGTTACTCCAATACTGGCAATCTCAACGAAAACTTCCTTAAATAGATGCCGAGGGGGAAAATGGATAGGAAAACCACCAAAAAAATAGTTCACATTACCCTATTAATCTTAATATTCCTTGTAATCTTATCTGGCCTGGGAATTGCATATTACCCAAGCATAGAATTTATCACGGTTGGCTTGCTGGATAAAACACTCTCATTCCAGATACATAACATTTTATTCCTACCATTCCTACTGATCCTCTTAATTCACCTATTTTTCTCATGGTTATGGCCTAAAGATAACATTCTAGAATTATAGCTTGAAATTTGCATAATTAGAACTTTTAAAAAATAGAAATTCCATAATAAAAAATCATAATTACTTTTCTGTTTATAACAAAATTTATAAATCACTATCCCTTATGGTTATAATTACCATAAATTCAGTGAAACAAATTCTGTAAAAGGAATAATTAATATTTTTTCTAATATTTGAGGTTATAGATGAAATCTGATAATATTTACGGTGCTAAGATTTTAGATCTGTCATTGGAAGTTGAAGATCACTTAATAATTTCAGATCTTCACCTGGGCTATGAGGAAGCACTGAATTATCAAGGAATAATGATACCCAAATTCCAGTACCCTAAAATCATTAAGAGAATAGGGGAGATTCATTCCAGGACTGACTGTGAAAAGGTAATTATTAATGGCGATTTGAAACATGAATTTGGGAAGATCAGCCGCCAGGAATGGAAGGAAACCTTAAAATTCATTGATTATTTGAAAGAAAGATTTGAGGAAATAATCCTGATCAAAGGCAACCATGACCCATTAACCCCCATAATAGCCAATAAAACCGATTTAGATGTATATCCTCGTTATTCAACTGGAAATTTCGTGGTAATGCACGGTGATAAGATTCCTGATAATTGGGATGATATTAAAGAGGAAAATATTATAATTGGACATGAACACCCTGCAGTGGGAGTAAGGAGTGGTGAAAGGATGGAAAAAATTAAATGTTTCCTTAGTGGCGATTTTCGGGATAAAAAGATGATTGTATTGCCATCTTTTAACTTTATAACTGAAGGTTCAGATGTTCTCAACGAAAAACTTCTCTCACCATTCCTGAAAGAGGCTAATTGGGGTGAGTTGGAAATTTTGGGTGTTGAAAACTTTGAAACATTCTATTTTGGTAAAATAAAGAATTTATTAAAAGTTCAACAGAAACCTTACCCTCATGATGAGCATTTCATAGATTTTTTCAAGATAAAATGATCACCAAACAGGATAAAAAATATTCAGATAGGGATATTTATAAGATTTTACATCCCTGGGCCAGGGAATGGTTCAAGGGAAAGTTTGAAACATTTTCTGAGGCTCAAAGGCAATCCATTGTGGATATACACCAGGGAAAAAATGTCCTGGTCTCCTCACCCACAGGTTCTGGTAAAACATTAACTGCTTTTTTATCCATAATCAGCGAATTAACCCGTCTGGCAGACCAGGAAATCCTGGAGGATAGAGTTTACTGCCTTTATATTTCCCCTCTTAAGGCACTGGATAATGATATTGAGAAAAACCTGGATGAACCATTAACAGAAATCGAGAAGATTGCCGACCGCGATTTGGGCATCCGTAAAGCAGTACGTACCGGTGACACCAGCCAGTATGAAAGGTCTAAAATGCTCAAAAACCCTCCCCATATCCTTATCACCACCCCTGAATCTCTTTCCATTCTCCTGTGCGCACCCAAGTTCAGGGAGAAATTATCCAAAGTTCGTTACGTGATTGTTGATGAAATTCACTCTCTAGCCGAGAACAAACGTGGGGTACATCTAAGTTTAAGCCTGGAAAGATTGGAACATTTAACTGGAGGTTTTGTTCGTGTAGGGCTCAGTGCAACTGTCTATCCCCTGGAGAGAATGGCTGAATTTCTGGTGGGCTACCATTATGGTCAACCGCGTGATTGTCTGATTGTGGATGTTAACTACCTTAAACAACTGGACATGGAAGTTATATGCCCTGTTAAGGATATTATAGCTACGGATCCTGACGAGACAAATAAAGCTATGTATAAAATGTTGCATGAACTCATTCAGGAACATAAGACCACCCTTATCTTCACTAACACCCGTAGTGGGACGGAAAGTGTTGTTTTCAATCTTAAAAAAAGGTATTCAGATAGTTATACTGACCAGAATATAATGGCCCATCATTCCAGTCTTTCCAGAGAGTTGCGACTGGAAGCTGAAAACAAGCTTAAAGAAGGAAAGCTCAAAGTCGTGGTTTCATCAACCAGTCTAGAGCTAGGCATTGATATTGGTTACATAGACCTGGTTATACTGGTATCCAGCCCTAAATCAGTTTCTAGGGCCCTGCAGAGGATTGGTCGTAGCGGGCATCAACTTCATGAGAAGTCTAAGGGCAGGATGATGGTGGTGGACCGTGATGACCTGGTGGAATGTGCACTCATCCTAAAAAACGCCCTGGAGGGTAAGATAGATGAAATACACATTCCTGAAAATTGTCTGGATGTTCTATCCCAGCAGATCTATGGTATGGCCATTGAACAACGCTGGGATCTGGATGAAGCTCTGGAACTTATTAGGAGGAGTTATCCTTACCGTGAACTGAGTAAAGAGGATTATCATAGTGTTCTGAGTTATTTGGCTGGTGAATATACCCGTCTTGAGGAGCGTTATGTTTATGCCAAGATATGGGTAGATTGGGATGAGAACAGAATGGGTAGAAGAGGTAAACTGGCCCGTATGCTGTATTCAACCAATATTGGCACTATCCCTGACCGCAGCGCCGCGGTGGTGAAATGTGGTGGCGAGGTGGTCGGCCGCATTGAGGAAGATTTTATGGAAAAACTCCGAAAAGGAGATAGTTTCGTCCTTGGCGGTCGTATCTACCGTTTCAATTATGCCAGGGGGATGAGTGTTAATGTAAGTCCTGCTTCTGGACCACCAACTATTCCCTCATGGTTCTCAGAACAACTACCCCTGTCTTTTGACTTGGCCATGGAAATACAGAAATTCAGGGGGATTCTGGAATGGGAATTTAAGAAAGGCAGAAACAAGGAAGATATTATCGAATTTATACATGATTACCTCTATCTTGATCACAACGCTGCTAACTCCATATACCAATATTTTAGAGAACAATATCTCTATGCAATTGTCCCCAACCTGAAAACGCTCCTAGTGGAATATTACACCGGATTTGGGGGGCGTAAATTTGTGGTATTTCACACATTATTTGGTAGACGGGTTAATGATGCTCTCAGCCGTGCTCTGGCTTATGTAATCGCCAGGAGGTACCGGCACGATGTAATGATCTCCATCTCTGATAATGGATTCTACCTCTCCAGTGAGGGTAAAATTGGAGGTTTAGAAGCTTTCCAAGAGTTAACCACCGAGAATCTGGAAGAATATCTTAAAGAGGCTATTGACCGTACAGAAACACTGGCAGGACGTTTCAGACATTGCGCTGGGCGTTCTCTTATGATTCTGAGGCGTTATAAAGGCCAGGAGAAATCTGTGGGCCGTCAGCAGGTTAAAGGAAAAATTTTACTTAAATTTGTCAAGGAACTGGATCCCAACTTCTCCATTCTAAAGGAAGCCAGAAGAGAGGTTATGGAAGATTTCATGGATGTTAAAAATGCCAAGAAAGTTCTGAAATTACTTGAAAGCGGTAAAATGGAGATAAAACGTATTGATACCAGAATACCCTCACCATTCGCATTTAATCTGGTTTCTCAGGGATACCTTGATGTGCTGAAATATGAAGAG
>JAHKLP010000062.1 GCA_020855015.1 Methanobacterium sp. | reverse complement strand
GGCCTGGTTCTGATACCAATACAAACTATGATGCAAGTTTCCTATTGCCATATGGACCGTCCATTTTGCCTAATAATTTAGATATGATTTTCAATATAGGAGAAAAATTTCAGAATGGCCAGAATCAAATTTTAAGGGGCAATAAACCTCCTGGAAACACTACAAACAGTTCCAATGGGCCTTCAGGAAACATGACTCATCTTAATAATGGACCACCCGGAAACATGACCAACAACATGAATATGCAACCTCCAGTTAATATGATCAACAGTACCAATATGACTCAACGTGTTCCTGGAAATAACATGGCTTCCTCTGCAGATGGCCGTGCAATGAATCTTCTTGAATCATTCACCAACTCTGGAACTACTATTTACAGTGGTAAATATTTTAAAATAGTTAAAATATCGGTTTAAAGTGGTGATTCCATCATTATTTCATAATATTTTATGAAAATTATTCTTTTTTAGAACATATCTAAAAAAATATTGGCGCATTAATTAAAAATTTGAAATAGCCTTTATTCTCTTTGAAGCTTAATATCATTTTTTTTTAAAAAAATTAGCTTATTTATTAGTCTTATTTAACATAAAAACCATTTTCAGATGTTGAAAAAAATTTCTACGTTTTTTAGTGATGTGCGTCACACAAGTTCCATAAAATAATATATTAAGGTGAAAAAAATTATTAAAAATAATCATAATCATTTGGATAATAAACTTAGGTGTGAATATTGACAATTACCGAAATTAGATTAAAAAATGTTTTATTAATAATAACACTATTTTTCTCCCTTGTTGGGAGTATGGGGGCTTCTGAAGCGCATATACTTATTATTGGGGATTCAAAAAATGATCTGTCTGTTGCGTATCAGGAGACCAGCCAATTAGCAGCTGATCTTAGGGCTAGAGGATATCCCGTTCTGGATTTATATAGGAATGATGCTACTACAGAAAATATTTTAAAGGGCATGTACGGTGCTGATGCCGTTATATATGCTGGTCATGGAGGTTATCAAACTGGACACTACAACATGGCTGGAGGTACTGCTAGCCCTCCCTTTGCATTAACTGGATCTAATGATTTTATTTGGGGTATTGGGGAGCAGATGAGGGAAGGATGGTCTGGTGATCTTTTCACAGCCCCATTCAAAGAGGATATTCCTGTATTCTTACTTCACGCCTGTTTTTCCACAGGATGGGTGGAAAATTTCCAAGTGGCAAACCCAACAGAAACAATTTATAACTTCGCTCAAATGTTTACTGGAGCCGGTGCTAATTACTATGCCACAGCCTGGAACGGTGCTGATATAATATACGACTTTTTAAATGGTGCCACCAACTTTCAGGAAGCTAACACTCAAAATAATGGTGAAGTAATTACTAAATCCAATCTTTATAATGGCGTGCAGGTCTGGAGAAATAATAATGGTTATGCCGCATTTGTAGGTGATTGGAATGGAGCATTTCCATCTGTTGCCCAGACAACTGCCTATGATGAAAGTGCAGCTGATGCCTGGTATCATGGGGATCGACAACTTATCAACAATTTCTATGTAGATGCTACTAATGGAAATGATTCATGGGATGGAACAAGCGCCACCTATATGGGTGGAACTAAGGGGCCCATGAAAACAATAACCTCAACTTTAAATGCATTAACCTTTTTTGGCACCATAAATGTGGCTTCAGGCACTTATAACGAAAATATAATCATTGACAAAAAAATAAACCTTGTAGGAAGTGGTATTAGCACTATAATAACTCCCTCAAATGCTCAAAACCCAATTATCACCATAAATACTGGGGGAAGTGGAACAACAGTAAGGGGATTCTTTTTAAATGGCGCTTCCACATCTTCGGCTATCGCTATTTCTGGAGCAAGTAGTTGTACAATATCATCCAATGAAATTTCTGGTAACAGTAATGGGGTTTACTGTGAAGGGGGAAACAACAATAATATAAAAGAAAACACCATCACCCAGGGATCCTCTGGAGTAACCATAAAAAATTCTGAAAATGTCAAAATAGAAGATAATAAAATAACTAGCAATACAGGGACTGGAGTTACTGTTAATGGCTCCAATAGTACCACCATCCAAAGAAATAACATCTCAAATAATCAGAATGGTGTTGCTATTATTGATGATTCTCAAGGTAATGTGGTTACTGATAATAACATAAATGATAATCAGGATAGTGGAGTTGAAATTCAGCAAAGTCAAAACAATCGAATCAGCCACAACAACATCAAGAACAATGTTCAAACTGGAATAAAACTCAACAAATCTACTGGAAACATTATCAACAATGGAAACACCATAAATGGCAGTAATATTGGGATAGACTTGCAGAACAACAGTAATTCCAATACCATAAATGGTAACTTCATATCTGCTAATAACCGGTTAATAAGAAGTTCAGCCTCTTCTGACAATACCATAACCAACAACCAATTTACTTTTGATGCATCCTTGATCACTAATGCTGCTACTGAAGTTGTTATTTTTACTGAAAAGAATAACAGACTACCAAATAGCGTAGTAATAAGTGGAGTTACTATTTCAATGCCTTCCTTCCTTGAACTTTTAACCACTGTAACATTAAAAATCTATAATAACGATCATACGCCTGTAGATCTCACGGAAAACTATAAAAATGCGGTAGCGCCAAAAGATTCGCAGAAAATGGGTAGTTTGTCTTTGTTGAAGTATGTTGAGATTGCGGGTAGGGTAAACTCTTACATGGATCGTTACTTGATAGCGCCTAATTATTCTTCTTATTCTAATCTTGGCACGTATTTTGGGTATCAGAATCTTGTTTATACTTATAGTAAAATTTTAGATTCCTACAACTCTAGTGGTGTGTTGCCGGTG
>JAHKLP010000082.1 GCA_020855015.1 Methanobacterium sp. | reverse complement strand
TCTGTTTAAATTATTGTTTATTTCCATTTCATTGATTCTTTCTTTCCAGTATTCATTGTAGTAATTTCTATCCATTTAGACCCTCAATATCATTCCAATATTTGGATTAAATAATTCTAGACAAATGCTTATTGAATTTAGATTTTCTTTACTAATTTGCAGCCAATTAATGAATTTATTTTTATTAAGGTTAATGTCTATAATATAATCTGAAGTAATGTCAGGAAGTATGTGGGGTGACACATGATGGAAAAGAAAAGTGGTATAGTAGGTTTTACAGGCGCTTTCAGAGAAAGTATAAAAGATATTGAAAACGGATCAACTGTAGTTTTCACGGGTTCAATTGCGGTATGCACTCCTTTCATTGAATTACTTGCCTATTCAATTAGGGATAAAGATTTTAAAATGGTTTATGTGCCCAAATCTGATATAAGTCAGGTTAAAGAAATCAAAGAGGTAGAAAACATTGGATTTAGTGTGGTAAACCAGGATGCTGATCCTAAAAACCCGGATGCAGTGGTGGTTTTGGGAGGTCTGGCAATGCCTAAGTTTGGATGTTCACCGGATGAAGTTTTAAGCATGTTAGAGGAAATTTCTGGTGATAAAAAACCGAAAATAATTGGGGTTTGTTTTATGGGTATTTTTGAAAAGACAGGATGGAATACCAAAATACCCTTTGATGTGGTAATTGACACCAGTATGGAAACATTAGTGACCAAATAATAATTTATTCTTTCATTATTCTTTCATTTTTTTTAAATTGAAAAATATAATTTTAATAAATAGGAAATAATGGTTCACTATTTTTCTCCTATTTTTTATGAACCATTTTAATATCCACATATCTTTCTGCACAAACAGAGCAGTTTTTGCAGTCATGTTTGAAAAATGCACGGAAAGATTTTATTAGAGTTTTTAGTTTCATAGTATAACAACTCCTTTTCGATTAATGTTAGCTTAAACTATTTAATATCAGATTAAGCAATGTTCCAGTGGTCAGAGCAATGGATAACATTAAAATCCCTGTTTTTATCATATTTTTAATTCCAATCTCTTTGATTAGTACTATGAACGTGGCAATGCAGGGGAAACTGGTTGCCAGAACAGTACAGGCAACTACAAGTTGATTTGGACTTAGATTTAATGGGGCCAGCATGGCTGTTGCTAAATCTTTCCTTAAAAATCCCATTATCAGGGCGTCAATAGCCTGACTGGGAAGACCCAACATTTGGGACATGACAGGTGCCAGTAAGTTGGATAGAGCACTCATTATACCCACTAAATATAGGATGTTAACTACTAGTATTCCTAGGAACACAAATGGTACTGCTTCTATCAGAAATCCTCTCACTCGCATCCATGTTTTTTTTAAAAGCGTTCCCATGTGGGGCAGTCGATAAGGGGGGATTTCAAAGAAGATTTCAGGACTTTCTCCTTTCAATAAATGGTTCAAAATAGATCCCAGAGTCACGAAAAGGACCAAAAGCGTTCCGTAGACAATTATGATATATTGAACCCCGTATTTGCCTATTAAACCGATAATAACGGCTGTTTGGGCCATGCAAGGGACTGATATCGCAATAAGTGTGGCTGCTATGAATTTTTCCCTTTTTCCTTCTAGAATTCGGGTTGAAAGCATTGCAGGAACATTACAACCAAATCCAAGGACGATAGGTATTGTTGCATATCCATGGAGTCCCAGCTTGTGCATTACACTGTCCAGCAGAACTGCGAGACGGGGAAGATAACCGAAATCTTCTAAGAATCCTAAGACCAAATAAAAAGAAAGGATATAAGGTAAAACAACGGCAAATATAACGTAAATTCCGGTAGTTAACAGGCCAAACGAAGTTTCGTATTCATATCCGCTTCCTATTAAGATATCATGGATGAAACCTGAGGGAATGGAGTTTTCCACTGCACTGGTAATAAAAGGACCATAATATTGGTAATAAAGAGGATCAAGAATGTAGTTTATTAGTAGTTCTCCAAATCCTATGACAACTTGCATGGTTATGAACAAAACAATTAATGCAATAATAATTCCAGAAATGGGCCTCACAGAGGCATCTTCCAATCTTTCGAGCATAGATGGATGGCGGTGTTCTATTTTCTGAACTTTAGATAATATCTGTCCAATAAATGCCCATTTGTCATCATCATCCATTTTAGGAATTTTAGAAATGTTTCTTTCGGGGTTTAAGGTTATTTCATTTATGGTGTTGGCCAGTTCTTTGATCCCTTCACCAGTAACAGCCACTGCTGTAACAACATTTATCCCCATGATTTCTTTAAGTTTTTCAAGGTTTACATGCACACCTTTTCTCTTTGCAGCATCCCACATATTAAGCACTAAAACTGTGGGTATGCCTTTTTCCAGAATCTGTAAGGTTAGATAAAGGTTTCTTTCCAGGTTGGTGGCATCTAGCACGTTAATTATTAATTCAGGGTCCTCGTCAAAAAACATGTCTCTGGCTACTTCTTCAGCTTTACATGAGGGGGATAAAGAGTAAGTTCCAGGAACATCTACCAGTTCCATTTCATTTTTATCTATTTTTACGTGTCCTTTGGTGTATCCTACTGTGGTACCTGGATAATTAGATTGAATCACATTTACTCCAGTTAATCTGGAGAAAACAACACTTTTCCCTACGTTAGGATTGCCCATCAGTAATATTTTCTTCAAATTTCTTCCACCCATACTTTTTTAGCCATCCCTCGCCCGATGGCCATTTTGCATCCGTCTATCTCTATAACTACAGGACCATGCAGAGGTGCTGAGCATTTTTTAATGATTTTCTTCCCTTCCCTAATATTCATTACTTCTAAACGCTTTTTTAAACCATGTCCTCCCTCAATTCTCTGGATAATTCCATATCTCCCGCTTTTCAGTTCCACCAATGTGATCATAATACACCTCAAATGTTAGGTATGCCTAACTTTGTTTTTTTAATATATATACTTTTTTCACATATAAACAAAAAATATATGTTTAATATATTGATTAACTGGCCATAGTATTTTTCCAATCGGTCTTTCTGATGATCTGATACTAATTTAATCACACAAAGAATTTTTTTTGAGGTTTAATAGACTTATTCTTATTCATAATTAACTCCTGATCAATATCTTGGGATTTTTTAAGGGTAAATTATATATACTGTTTTGAATATATATTCATAACATGCCTAGGCCCAGAAGATTTAGCAGAATATTGGGGAAACCTCGAGTATGTCGATTTGAACCAGATATAGCTGATGCAGATAAAATCGAACCATTGATGATCACCATGGAAGAGTTTGAATCATTAAGACTCAAGGATTACCAGGAAATCCAGCAGAAAAAGGCAGCAGAAATTATGGATATTTCTCAACCCACTTTTCACCGTACTCTAAGTTCAGCCCGTAGAAAAATCACAAAGGCCTTAGTTGAAGGCAAAATAATTCAAATAAAAGGAGGAGATTATATTATGGATAAAAAAAGGTATGTATGCAAAAATTGTGGTTTCGAATGGCAAAGTGCCAGTAAAGAATATAATAAATGTCCAGATTGTGATTCAGAAAATATAGAATTAATAAGCGTAGATGCAGGATCCCAAATCCCCACAGCACAACTTGGATTGGGAAGAAGAAGAGGTGCTGCTGGTGG
>JAHKLP010000050.1 GCA_020855015.1 Methanobacterium sp. | reverse complement strand
TATTGAAACACCTGTTAAAACCTTTTCTGGATATGGAGTTAGCTTTAAATATCCAAGTAGCTGGTTTGTCAATTCTGACAATCAAACAGGGCCCAATATCATATCTGTTTTTAAAGGTGTGTCATTAGGTGGTGCGCAGTTTTCGCTGGAACAAATCCCAAATGAGGGAATGACAGAAGAAAGTACAATCAGAGGATTTCAAAATTCCATAATCCCCGGGTGGACCAAAAAATCAAGTTATTGGATTAGCATTGATAGTGAAAAAGCTTACGAAGATGTTTATTTTGTTAATGACAGTAACTTCCGTGAATCGCGAATTGTCCATATATACTTGGTTAAAAATAACACAACATATTTTATTTCTCTACAAGCCCCAGATAAAGACTTTGATAATGAGAAACCCTATTTTGCGATGATTCTAAACAGTTTAAAAATCGAATGATTTTTAATTCTTTTTAGGTTTTTATTTTAGGGTTGTCTGAGGAATTTGACTGTGTCGAGTAATACCAATATACTAAATTAGACATGGGTTTCAAGTGTAACTTTATCCAAAAAATTTGAGAAAAATTAAAAAAAATAGAAGATAAAATTGAAAAAATTAAAAACCTTTAAATTGACACTGTTTTTCCAGATATCCTAGAAAGTTGGATTGCATAAATAACTACTGCAATGAAGGCCAGGAGATAAAATAGGTAAACCACACTATCGGTAGGACCTGTTTCAACCCATATCATGGTGTGAGTCAGTACAATTGCATACAAAGCCGTTAAGGCACCATTTGCTTTCTGGTGAGTGGCATAGATTATCCTCAAAACCACTCCAATTATAAACATCTGGATGACCATGGCATAGAATCCAAAGTCGAGAACAGCTGGTCCGAAGATGGTGGATGTAATACTGGTGGTGGGTGTGCTCCCACCTACTGGATAGCCCAAAACTACCTGTCCCACTGTTACTCGCGGGTGTCCGGTGGTAAGAGCTTGGTGGAATAGGTCGCCCCCGGTGGCTCCGGCCATGTGCACGATCTTATCGAATACCATCATGGTGAATCCTGCCCGGTAAGCTACCAGTTGTAATGGATTTAAACTCCATTGTTGCCATTGAATGGACATAACGGCAATATATCCTGCAGCTATGCCAATTAAGGCTATTATAAGTATTGAGATTAATACGTGGATGGTTTTCATTTTACGAGTGTAATATAAAGTTATAAAAGCACTGATGAGTATGGCCATGGTAGTGGTGCGGTATCCATTAATAGCGAATGCTCCAAGACCTATTATGAAAAGTAGATAGTACCATTTACGGGGATATTTGGCCAGGAGAATAGTAATTGCAGGTAAAAATATGGGATATGCAATTCGCCATAAGTCTGTTGTGGCCTTAAATTTTAGATATCCACTTAAAATTGGTATACCACCTAAAAGATAGAGGTTAAGTGCCTGGAGAAATATGGAAATGCAAACTGCTGCCAGTAATACTCTCTCATCCAGCAGGATGTGGAATTTGTTGTACCAGGGTTCCGAATTTTTTTCAGTAACATTGGGACCCCCAAAAAAAGATTTAAATTTATCACTGCTGTTATAGATTAGTTTAGGAGCAATTACGCCAACAATGAAAAATAGAGTTCCCATAAAAATGTACAGGAATGTTGTGGTAGAAACCCACTGGAGGTTCCTCAGGTGCTCCTGATATGCAATGGCTGCAAGTGATACATATAAAGCAATAATGATCACTAAAATATATGGTGAAAAAAGATCAACGCTTTTAAATTTCATATTATTCTCCGGTTAATATTTTTATAACTTTATTGAAATGAAGATAAGATTATTATTTGAGGGCAAAATAAAATTACAATCCATATTCTTCCTCTTGTTAGAATTATTTTATTTCTTTATAATGTCGGTTAATTAGAATTTATTTTGATGATTCCTTCTTCATAAGTATTCTGTCTAATTCCTTTATTCCTTTTGTTTATATACTTTTTTAGTTTGCAGAGTAATTTGTGAGATTTGAACGTATTATGGGCTGATTAATTACAATATCGAATTCTACAGTAGAAGAAATACATGACATTTCAATCCATATATGAATTAATATTAAGTCTACAGTAGAAAAAAATCTGATATCCATATGACAAAAACCTACAAATCCCATGATTAATGGAAAAAATTCACCAACCAATAGTCTACAGTAGAAGAAACTTAATCTTATCATCCGGGCTTTTTTTCCAAATTCAAGGCTTTATAAGTTCTTAAAAATTCCGGGCTTTTTTAAACTATTAATAATCTCCCAATGCACTTCTCACCATTTGAGAGGCGAAGGTTGGACATGCTGCCACATGGGTGTGAACGTAACTGGCCAGAGTGTTTTTACTCATTAATCCATCCTTAGAATCTACAACTCCTCTTCCCCTCAAAATATTAAATGCAAATTTAGGTTTTGAACCTTCCAGTTCCAGTTGGGAGTAGTGGAATTCATGACCATGGAAAGTCTCCCCTTCTGGAATGATAATGTTATCATGAGCTGCCCGGGCAATAACGTAACTTAATGCCTGGGGTTTTTTGGTCATGTGGGACTGGTATGGGAAAACATCACACATTTCATGATTGTTAATTGAACGGGTCAAATACATGAGCCCTCCACACTCCGCATAAATGGGGCGGATGTCGTTATGAAATTTTTTCAGTGAAGTGCGCATTGAATAGTTAGCTGCAAGTTCTTTAGCAAAGATCTCAGGGTACCCTCCACCAATGTAGACAGCATCCACATCTGGCACCTCATCATCATGTAAAGGACTGAAATATATCAGATCAGCATTGTTAGCTTCTAGAGATTCCAGATTGTCTTGATAATAAAAGGTGAAAACTTCGTCCTTGGCTACACCTATTTTAAGGTTTCCCTTGCTTTCCTTATGAAATAGGGGTTCACGACCTTCTGGCAGGTTGCCTGCTTCTTTCATTATGGCAATAAGGGCGTCAAGATCAATATTCTCCTCCATGACTTTACCCCAATCTTCAATGTTGCGTAAAATACTATCACGTTCAACAGCAGGGACCAAACCCAAATGTCGTTGCTCCACACTAATGGTCTCGTCACGGGGTATTCCCCCAATAACGGGAGTATTTGCTAATTTTTCCACAGCTTCCTTGGTTTTAAGGTAATGTTTCCTGTTTTTAACCAAGTTCAAAATAACCCCCTCAATCTTAACAGTGGGATCCAGAGTTTTAAACCCAATAACCACTGCCGCCGCACTTTTGACTAGGCTTCGAGAGTTTAAAATTAGAATAACTGGTGCATTCAATGCTTTTGCTATGGAAGCCGTGTTTCCAACATCTTCAATAGGACTAATACCTTCATAAAGACCTCTTACACCTTCGATAATCCCCATATTTGAATTTGATATCTTCAAACCCCTTTCAAATGCCTCCCTAATCTGCAAATCATTCATGAAAAATGAGTCTAAATTTCGGCTAATATTGCCCGTTGCGAGAGTATGGTAAGTGGGATCAATATAATCCGGACCTACCTTGAAGGGTTGGACTTTCAGCTCCTTGGAAAGGGCTTTCATTATTCCTGTGGATATGGTGGTCTTCCCCACTGCACTTCCAGTACCGGCTAAAACAACACGCATATTCTATGAATTGTAATCAATGCTTTAAAAACATAGGGGGTTAATGGATGAATGGATTATAGAAAAATGTTTATTCCAGACAAAAAAGGCCAAATACTTCTCAATGGCTCTCTTGAAATTTATATTAACTACAATTATCATAAATGAAAATAATGGAAATAGAAAAACTACGAATTCTGGGGGAGGCCTCACAATACGATCTTTGTAACTATGTGAGTTTAAACCAGGAAAATTTCACCTCCAAAAATCTTCCTGGAATTTATCATGCCCGTTCACAGAGCGGTTGTCAGATCCCATTATTCAAGGTCTTGATGAGTAATCATTGCACCAATGACTGTAATTATTGTATAAATCATTGCCATAACCGTTTCGAAAGAATTGAATTCTCAGCTGAGGAATTGATATCACTTTTCCTACTATATTATCAGAATCATTATGCTGAAGGACTCTTCTTAAGTTCTGGAATGCCAGGAGATGCCGATCAAGCTATGGAAAAAATGATTGAAGTGGCAAGAAAACTACGATTAGAATATGAATATCAGGGATATATACACCTTAAAATAATTCCAGGGGCTTCCTACGACATGATTAAAAGGGCAATGAGCCTTGCTGACCGAGTGAGTGTAAACCTCGAATCAGCTACTTCCTCTGGTTTTGAAGAACTCACCAGTACCAAAGATTATCATAATGATATCCTCCGTAGGATGAAATGGATTGGTCGTTTGAAAAAACGCCACCCAGAACTTACACCCTCTGGTCAATGCACTCAGTTAATTGTTGGAGCCAATGATGAAACAGATCAAGACATACTTAAACGAACTGAATGGCTCCATAAACATCTTAATATAAATTTAAGTTATTTAAGTACCTTCCAACCACTTAAAGACACTCCTTTAGAGAATCATTCTAAACCTGCTACTAATCGGACACCTCGCCTTTATCAGGCCCAATTTCTATTGAATTCTTATGGTTTTTCTTCGGATGAGCTGGTAATGGATGATGATGGATTTCTTTTCCTGAATGATGACCCCAAATTACTCTGGGCCAATTTAAATCAAGATATGTTTCCTATGGAAGTAAATGAAGCGAGTTTTAAGGAATTGCTCAGGGTTCCAGGAATAGGTAAAATTTCAGCCAGGAAAATAATTGAAGCACGGAAAAAGGGAATTAAATTCAGAGAACTTGATGAACTTAAAAAAATAGGGGTGGTTGTCAGTAGAGCAGAACCATTCATACTAATTAACCACTCACAGCAAACTACCCTGAAATTTTAGTATTTCTAATAACATTATTCAGTGAAAAATAGTTATAAGTTATACTTTAAAAGGTATAACTTATAACTTAAGGCCTCCGATTAGGACTCTTTTCCTAAAAATTCTCATCTTCAAACATTTCCCAGATTTCAGGATACTTCTGCTGCACGGCTTCTTCGATGAGCACTGAAGCCTCTTTACTAATGCTGAATGCTGGTTTAGTATTTTTCAAAAACCTCAAAACTGCTGCTGATTTTGCTGACCAGAGAGATATGCGAGGATTTTTGCGAACTTCGAGGACTACGCCCTCAATGATGATTTTATTTGGATCTTCTTGGGTTTTTTTGACTTTTTTAGCCTTAGGTTTTTCTTTGCTAGAATCTTTATTGGATACTTTCCTCTTTACGGCTTTTTTCTTGCTTTTTACAGGTTCATCAGGTTTTTCTTTCCGAATCAGGGCATCCAATCCCTTACCTAACGCACTTTCACCCTTTTTAGATGGAGTCATTTATTCTCCTCCACTTCTTCCCCACTCATAATTAAAAATTCCTGAGCCAGGGCATTATACGCCTCAGTTCCTATACATTCCTCATCGTAGATGACACAAGGTTTACCATGGCTTGGTGCTTCAGCAAGTTTCACATTACGAGGAATGGTGGTTTTAAAGATATACTCAGTTTCACCGAAGTATTGTTTAACATTCTTGTAAACATCCCTACCCAGCCTGGTTCGAGAATCATAAAGTGTGATCAAAATCCCTTTGATAGGTGAGGGACTGTTCAAACGGGTTTCTACCAAGTTCATGGCATCCAGAAGATCAGCCATTCCTTCTAATGCATAGAATTCGGCCTGGATAGGAATTATTACCCTGTCAGCCGCCACCAAAGAATTAATTGTCAATATACCTAAAGATGGAGGAACATCTACAAAAATATAATCGTAATTCTCTAGAACATCATCCATGGCCTCTTTTAGAATGAATGGAAATCCAATATCCTTGCTGAGTTCGATTTCTGCACCGCTTAGTGAAATGTGGCTGGGAAGCAGATCTAAACCTGAGATTTCTGTGGCCACGATGGCCTCATCCAGAGTTTGTTGTCCAGTTAAAACCCGATATATTGAATTATCTTCATTTTTCTCCAAACCAAATGCAGTAGTGGCATTAGCCTGAGGATCCATGTCTATAACCAAAATATTCTTTCCATATAGTGCTAAGGAAGTAGAAAGGTTCACTGCAGTGGTAGTTTTGCCACAACCTCCTTTCTGATTCAAAATTGCTATAACTTCAGCCATGATTGGTCTCCACGTTTCTTATAAGTTATAAGTATAAGTTATAAGTTATAATATTTAAAGTTTTCATAATTCCCATGGATATCAAGAATTAATGTGTGAATTCAGGATAAAATTCAACAAAAAATTAAAAAAGAATAAAAATATCTAAAAAACTGGAATCAACCCAGGATTATTCCCAGTAATGCATTCCCCTCCACCAGAAGTAACAATAAAAGTGTTTTCAATTCCCACCATTCCAATGTTTTTAATACCTTTTTTAGGCTCCACAGCAAATACCATTCCCTCTTGAAGAGGTTCATCAAATCTTTCAGCAATAACCGGAGTTTCATCGATTAATAAACCTATTCCATGTCCAAGAAATTTTACTTTGCGTTTTCCAAAACCCATGAAGTTTTCAAGGAATTCATCATCCAGATTATCCATTATCTTCCCATAAATCTGGGAAGGGACTGCTCCTGGTTTAAGCATGGTTGCTATCTCATTTTGTATTTCAACACACTTCTGATGGGCTTCAATGGCATGCTGAGGTAATGGACCGCCAAACATATAGGTCATAGTCTTATCGGTGTTATAACCATCAACACCACAGCCAACATCAACAAAAACCAAGTCTCCCTCCCTTAATTTTCGATCACGGCTTCCTAGAACTGGTGCTGCCGGACTGAGTCCATAAGTTCCACTGGCACCGTCAAAATATGTGGGATAAAGTGAGCTTTCACCAAAACCAACATGACCCACAACAATTTCTGTGTCAAACATTCCAAAACGAGTTAACCCATGGTGTCCTTCGTCTACTAAAACAGTAAAGAGTTTTGCTGCGAGATTTGCTTCACTCATTCCTTCACACAAGATATGTGGCACTATTTCTTCCAAGACATGTTGATGTATCCTGCCAGACTTTCTCATTAATGAAAGCTCATATTCACTTTTAACTGCCCTAACTGCAGCTATACTGGAATCTAATGGTTTAAAATTGTTAAAAGGGAAGTGTTTATGGAATCTCTGGTATAGCGCTAGGGGCACAACTTCTGTTTCCAAATGTAGGGTGTCTGGAAGTTTATTCACATCTCTGGCAGCATCACGATAGCTGTTCATTGGCTTTATATCGCTGAATAATGATTCATCCAGTGCTCTTTGGTAACTACGCCTCACCCAGAGTGTTGGTTCTTCATCTCTAGGGATGATCAACATTCCATCCTGCATGGTCCCAGTGAAATAAAAAAGATTAATATTACTAAAAATTACTGCCATATCCCATTCAGGATCAGATTTAGACATAATCTCATTAAATCTCCTCATCCTGTTATCCAATTCAGATACGGGCGTCTTTTTCATGGTATTAACCCCATAAATCATTGATTATTTTTTTACCCTCCAAGGATTAGGAGGAATATTATCAGAAATTAACTCTTCTGGAAATATTCAGGGGAAGGGGCAAAGGTCTATAGGGCATGCCTTTTGTTTCCAACCTGATGATATCAATTAGTTCCTGGAGACCCATGGAGACTTTTTGACCAGTTTCCCTTACATTTACTGTTAATTCCGCACCGTCCAGTTCACGATCTCCGATAACTACCACAAATGGCGCCCACTCCCCTCCAGCGTTTCTGATTTTCTTACCTACAGTCTCAGGCCGATCATCCACATCCACCCTTATATGGGCGTCGCGGAGTTCTTCTGCAAGTTTGGTAGCGAAGCCTAAGTGTCTTTCAGCTATGGGTATAATACGAACTTGAGTTGGTGTAAGCCATAAAGGCAGCATTGGGGCTTTTTCTTTCATATCCAGCGCAGATTTTTCAAGTAAACTGCATATAACTCTCTCTATACTCCCAGTGGGGCTACAGTGCAATATTATGGGATGATGTTCATTCTCTTCCGGGTCGATATATGTAATGCCAAATCTTTCTCCGCTTTCTACATCTATCTGGATTGTAGGATTCTCAATTGGCCTTCCAAGGTAATCTATAGCTGCAAAGTCCATTTTACATATCCAGTAATGCTTTCTCTCAGGTAGGATTTCCAAGAGGACAGGTTTACCGATCATCGCAGCTGCGTGGTTAATCCAGTCCTTGTTCTCCTGCATGAAGTCAGCGGTTGCCCGAAGAATAACCTCATAATTAACATCCAGGTCTTCACCTGTCTTTTTACACATTTCTATCTGGTCTTGGAACTCTTCCAGAGATTGGGATAAATCAGCACATACTGTGTGCAGATCAGGCATGGTAAATCCTCGGAGTCGTTTTAAACCTACAACTTCTCCCTTCTTCTCCAGTCGGAAGCTGTAAGTTGAAAGTTCATATATGCCAACTGGGAGGTTTTTCCAGGTTAAGAATGAATCAGACAGAACCCTGAAAGCTCCAAAACAACAAGCGTATCGCAGCATGAGATCTTTTTTACCCCCACCCATACGATACTGGCGTTCTCCAAATTTCTCAGCATGCACTCGGATTGCATCATCAGCCAGGTCGTACATGATAGGAGTTTCAACCGGCATTGCTCCCCTGTCAGTCACCAGAGTGTAAACATAATCAGAAAGAAGATCTCTAATTAAACGGCCTTTAGGATACCACCGAAGATGTCCAACGTCAGCAGAAGGTTCATAATCTGCTAATTTCTTTTCTCGCATGATTTTCACATGAGGTGGCTCTTTACCACTTGATTCCCCCCTACCCAACTCATAGTCGACCAGTTTCTTAAGATCCTGGTTGTTGTAACTGAATTTGTTAGGATCAATGAGTTTTCCTTCATTTAAAATAAAAAACTTTGATTTTTCACCTTTTTCTTCGTCGGTTTTTTCTTCCACTTGGGACAATTCAGGAGTTATGCTTCTTGAAAGTTCGGATAAAGGATGTCCTTTGCATGAAACTTCGAATGATTTATACCATCCAAATGGAACTCTACTAACAGGTAAATTCTTTTGTACCAGTTTTGATTCTAAATTGGCGAGAATATTTTTGGCAGCTTCTGGTGATCCTAAAGAGGAACTTAAATGAGCATAGGGATATATTACAATATTTTCAGCTTTGACGTTACCAAAAACATCATTTATTTCTTTTACTGCGTTCAAAACAACTTCTTCTGGTTTTTCCTCGTCTTCTTTCTCAACAGCGGTGAAAACAACCAGGGCGTTTTCAAACTCGCCTTTTTTCTTTTCTTCGCTTATTTTCTCTGCGATTCGTGTTTTGGATTTGGTTTGGTACTTTAAATGATCAGAATGAATCAAAAGTATGCGCATACTACCACCTAATAAATTAATAAACTCAGTTAGTATTATTCTAGTCAAGACTGATTTACTTAAAAATAAAGTTCTGTCATGATCTTATTTATAAGCTACCTCTCACTGGGAAAAATATATCATAACTATCTTCTATATATAATTCAAATTTCCTTGTCCATTGTCTTCATAAATGTTTTAAAGCCCATCTTTTGCCAAAAATTATTGGATTTCGGGTTTCTAATGGTTACCATTATTTCAATTCTTTTAATATTCCTCTTTTGTAACCATTTAACAGTTTCCTGGAATAGTTTCTCACCCACACCCTGTCTTTGAAAATCTCTGCTCACTGCCAGATTTTCTATCTCCCCATATCTTAGTTCTGCATATACCGGTGGTTTTTCACTTATTTTTGAAGCACAGTAGCCGACAATTTGATTATCAGATTTTGCTACGATCAAAAGCCCATCATCACGTTTTATTAATTCTTTAGCGTGGTCTGAGAATAATTCTGGTGCATTAAACACTTTATCCAAATGATACCCTGTTTTGATATGATATTCAATGCACTCTGTGTAAATATCCTTTAATTGGGGAATGTCTTCTTTTTTACATTTCTTAATTAGAATATCATCCATCATCTCACCATAAACCACTATTAAATTAAATAAATAATATCGCCACGAAGCCTGACATAATAATAACTAGAAAGACCAATCCTACATTCCTAGCGAATTTTGTGGTCCCTAGAAATAGGGCAATGAGAAATTTAAACCCCGTGTTTGACATGGATGCCAAAGTTATGGCGGTGACTGCCGTGGTGTTGGAAATAGTTTTGGGAGCCAGTAAAGCCATGCTGATCGTAATTGCGTCCACATCAGCCACTCCCGAGATTATACTGGCCAAATACACCCCACCACTACCTAAATAAGTGTTAGCAATTTTTGAAAAGAATAAAATGGCCAAGAAAAGAGCTCCGAATATAATTGCTGGTTTTAATGAAAATGGATTGGCTAATTCAAGTTCAGCATCCATCTTTCTGATTTCTGTACGCCTCCATATTATTATACTCAATATTACACCCAAGACACCCATTACCAACATTGGAACCAATAAATATGGCGTTAAAGTTGGGTTAATGACAGAAACCTCGAATAAAACTCGAAGAAACATCATAGAACTGGCCACCACTGTGGCGAAAACTCCTGCCTTCATCAGAAATTCGGATTCCTTTACTCTGGATGCCATGGAAGTGACTACAGCTGTGCTGGAAACCAAACCACCAATAATTCCAGTTACACCCAACCCTTTCTCAGGACCAATGAACTTCATAAGGATGTAACCAGTGAAGCTGATAGCAGAGATGAAAACCACCATCAACCAGATCTGATAGGGATTAAAAACTTCCCCTGGACCCATTATCTGGTTAGGAAGAAGAGGCAATATAACAAAAGCTACTATTAAAAATTTGAGTGTGTTTAAAAGTTCTTTCTCACTTATACGGTGAGCAAATTTATGAATTTGTGGTTTGATTGCCAGGAGTGTGGTTATTATTATTGCCAAAATAGGGGCCATTTGTAGGCCGTCATCAGTAAAGCATAGAACTCCTAATCCAAAGGTTAGGAAAGCAGCAATCTCAGTGGTTATGCCCACATCACCATTTTCACGGGTTGTTACTAAATAACTAAGACTTACAAGAACCATCAGTCCGATGAAAGCCAATATCCAGAAGAATGAGAATATCTGGGAAAGATATGCAGAAATAGTTCCCAGTATAGCAATTAAAATAAAAGTGCGAACACCGGCAAACTCTGCTCCTTCACGTTTTCGCTCCCTTTCAATTCCAATTAAAGCCCCTAATGCCAGTGAGATCAAAAATTTCAGGATGAAAAGACTGTCCATGTTATTTAATAGATGCAAAGTCCTATAAGAAATTAATCCAGAGATCAAGTGAATAGGATTTGTTCAACTGGTATAATAAGATATCCGGAATTGATACCTTAGGATTAGATGAGTGTAGAGAGATAGCATTTAAAAGATAAGGAGACATATTTATAATATTATAAGTTAACCATTTATTCTAAACTCACAGGTGATTGGATGAGAAGTGATAAAATTAAAAAGGGAATGCAAAGGGCCCCTCACCGTTCCCTTTTAAGGGCTTGCGGAGTAACTGATGCTGAGATGAACAGGCCATTTATTGGGGTGGCTAACAGCTTTACAGACATAGTTCCAGGACATGTTCATTTGAAACAGATTGCTGATGCAGTTAAACTTGGAATCAGCCAAGCTGGAGGCGTGCCTTTCGAGTTCAGCACCATGGCTATTTGCGATGGTATCGCCATGAACCATGATGGAATGAGATATTCCCTGGCCAGTCGTGAAATTGTTGCGGACACTGTTGAAAGTATGGCCCAGGCACATAGTCTTGACGCCCTGGTCCTTTTACCCACCTGTGATAAGATAGTGCCAGGCATGCTAATGGCTGCAGCAAGACTAGATATCCCCTCTATTGTGGTCACTGGTGGCCCTATGCTTCCTGGAGAATACCAGGGAGAAGCCGTGGATCTTATTAACGTTTTTGAAGCTGTGGGAAAAGTTTCCGCTGGGAATATGAGTGAAGATGAGTTAGATGAGTTGGAACGCTGCGCCTGTCCTGGAGCAGGATCTTGCGCTGGTCTTTTCACAGCCAATAGCATGGCATGCCTTACTGAAGCAATGGGAATGAGCCTACCCTACTGCGCAACTACCCATGCCGTGGATTCTAAGAAGATCCAAATGGCCAGAGAATCCGGGGAAAAGATCATGGATCTTGTGGAAAAAAACATCACCCCCTCCATGATCATGACCCAGGATGCCTTTTACAATGCTGTGGTGGTTGATCTGGCACTGGGAGGTTCCAGTAACACTACCCTCCACTTACCCGCCATCGCCTATGAATTGTCTGATAAGGGGGTTGAAGTTAATTTAGACCTTTTCGACGATCTCAGTCGTAAAATACCCCATTTGGCCGCTATAAGCCCCTCAGGAAATCACACCATGCTGGATTTGGACAAAGCAGGAGGCATACCGGCTGTCTTAAAGGTCCTAGGGGACAATATCAAAGGAGAAACTCTTACCTGTACCGGGCAATCCCTTGAAAACAATATTAAGAAAGCCAAAGTTCGGGATAGTGAGGTTATCCATTCATTTAACGATCCCGTACACCAAGAAGGGGGAATTGCAGTTCTTAAAGGCACTTTAGCGCCTGATGGTTCTGTTGTGAAGCAAGCCGCTGTTATTGATGATATGCTAACCCATGAAGGGCCAGCAAAAGTCTATAATAGTGAAGAAGAATGTGTGCAAGCCATCTTCAAAAACAAGATCTCCGACGGAGATGTGGTTATCATCCGTTACGAAGGACCCCGAGGAGGTCCCGGGATGAGAGAAATGTTAAATCCCACTTCAGCAATATCAGGAATGGGATTAGACTCAGTTGCCCTGGTTACCGATGGTAGATTCTCTGGAGGTACTAGAGGACCATGTATAGGTCATGTTTCTCCAGAAGCTATTGCAAACGGCCCCATCGCTGTTGTAGAAGATGGTGACACCATCAAGATTGATATACCAAACAGGAAACTGGAGCTTCTATTAGACGAAGAAGAGATTCAAAAAAGGCTTCTAAAAGTAAAACATCCCAAAAAACAACTAAAAGGTTGGTTAGCACGTTACAGTAAACTAGCAAGCTCAGCAGATAAAGGAGCTGTTTTGAAATAGGTGGTTTAATGGCAAAAAGGCGTGCAGGAAACCAAAAAAAGGTCGAAAAAACTTCAAACTCCCCTGAAGAAGAAACAACCAGCGTGGGACGCGAAATACTTAGCTACTTTCTTATCATATTAGTGGGAGTACTACTGGCCCAACACCTTAACGTAGTGGTGTCTGGGAGCATGGAACCCACCTTCTATCGTGGCGATGTGGTGGTAATTGAACAAGCAAACTTCCTTGGTTTCCATGAAATGGACGCTGAAGATCTTAAAATAGGAGAAATTGTTATATACGATGCCACTTGGTTTAGAGAGCCTGTTATTCATCGTGTTATTAGCATAAAGCAAGGTTCAGATGGAAAAACATATTACGTTACCAAAGGAGATAACAACCCTAATGCAGACCCTGCTCTGGTTTCGGTTGATCAAATTAAAGCAAAAGTAGTTACTGTTGGGAATCAACCTCTGGTGATCCCTAAAATTGGTTACATCACCCTTTGGATTCGTGGACTTTAATCTACAGATACTTCATTCATTCATAATTTATTCTAAAGACTATCAAAAATATTACATCAGTTTAAACTCATAAAGGTGAAGTCATGTACAGAATACTGGAAAAAAATGCCTCTAATTCAGTTGAAAAAGCTTTGGAATCCCTAGGATGGGGAGAAAAGGGAAAAATTACGTTTGAACAACCGCCAAGTCCAGATATGGGCGATCTGGCCACTTCAGTGGCATTCCAATTAGCAGCCCAGCTAAAAAAATCTCCGGTTGACATTGCACAAAAAATTGAGAAAACATTAAATGTAGAATCTCCGTTTAATAAGGTAAAATCAATGGGCCCTTACATAAACTTCTTTTTAGACTATGAAACCTTTTCAAAGATGGTTTTAAAATCTGTGCACGAAAATTACGGTTCACTTGAGGATAAAAAAAGGAAGGTGATTCTGGAACATACCTCCGCCAATCCTAATGGGCCTTTACATATTGGACATATTCGTAACGCAATAATTGGTGATTCTCTGGCCCGAATCCTCAAATCAGCTGGTTTCCAAGTGGAAACACAGTACTATGTTAATGATATGGGGCGACAGATTGCAATGATTGTTTGGGGATTGCAAAACCTGAACTATCATCTAGATTCAAATGAAAAACCAGATGTAGAAATAGGTAAACTTTATTTCAAGGTTAACCAGGCATTGAATGAAAATTCAGATATTAAAAATCAAGTGAGCGCGATTTTAAAAACCTACGAAGAAGAAAATCCGGAAGAATTGGAATCCATGTTTAAAAGTGTTGTTAAAATGTGTTTGGAAGGAGTAGAAGAAACATCCCAACGTTTGCACATCATTCACGACCGTTTCGTTTGGGAAAGTCAGTTTATCCGGGATGGATCCATAGAAAGAATTCTGGAAACTCTGAAAGACCATACAAACCAGAATGACGTGCTTTATCTGGATCTTACAGATTATGGTATTGAAAAAGAACTAATCCTCACTCGTTCGGATGGAACTTCTCTCTACACTACCCGAGATCTTGCTTATCATCTCCAAAAATCTGAACAGTCTGATTGTGTGGTAGATGTTCTAGGTTCAGACCATAAACTGGCCATTGATCAGCTGAAAATTGCCCTGGATCTTTTGGGAGGAAAAAAACCAGAAGTTATCTTTTATGAGTTCATTACCCTCCCTGAGGGATCAATGTCCACCAGGAAAGGGGTATTCATCAGTGTCGATCAGTTAATGGATGAGGCTTTCAGTAGGGCACAAAGTGAATTGAAAGATAGAAGGCCAGAATTAGATGAATCTCTCTCTAAAGAAATCGCAGAAATGATCGGTATTGGGGCCATCCGTTACTTTATAGCCCGTTTATCTCCTGAAAAACATTTGGTTTTTAAATGGGATGAAGCATTGAGTTTTGAGAGAGGATGCGCATCAATACAGTATGCACATGCCCGGGCCTGTAAATTATTGGAAAAAGCAGAGACATCAGACTTTTTATCTGTCCAAATTGATACTCTGGACGTTTCTAATATGGAAACATTGGAAATTGAGTTGGTTAAAACCATTGCCAAATTCAGTAGCATTGTAGAAGTTTCAGCAAGAGATCTTAGAGTCCATCCAATAGCCCAGTACGCCATGGAAATGGCCGGAGCATTCAACAAATTCTATAAATCAGTCCCGGTTATTGGATCTGAAAAAGAACTTTTTAGATTACTATTGGTGGAAAAGTCCAGAATAACAATCAAAAATTGCCTTAATTTATTGGGAATAGACGCCCCAGTTTCAATGTAATTCTAATAAATCCATCTTAGGGAAAATAATACTTATCAAATCGTTTATTCCATTATGATTAATGTTTAAGGAAACGTACCAATAATGTCTGCTGAAACTGAACAAACAATATTAGATGCTGCCTTGCATGTTTTTTCCAAACAAGGCTACGTAGGTGCAAGAACCAGGATGATTGCCAAAAAATCTGGATATACTGAGATGACATTATTCAGAAAATTTGAAACCAAAGAAAACCTTTTTAATCAAGTTTTAATAACAAATCAAGAAAGGATAATGGAAGATTTCAATTCTTTGTTAGTTTTAGACGACACTGCGGGGCCTGAAAGGAATTTTTCCAATTTAATACAGAATCTAGTGGAAATAGTGGATAACAACTTTGAATATGTAAAAATATTAATCAACGAAAGAGATAGAATCTCAAATTCAGTTGCTAAGCCGTTTATTTTAAGTCTTGGAAAATTTTTGGATGAAATATTCCCTAAACTTAAAGTAGACAGCATTGTGCTGTCTTTTACGATTTTTAGTTTTATTTACTTTGTTAATTTTAATAAAAACAGGGAAAACGCATTTTTCGATTTAGATATGGCGGTAGAAGAGTTCATACAATATCATTCCAATTGCTTGCAATAGCCCTGGAATTGAGAAAAATATTCAATAAGTATTAACGTTTTTTATTTGCTAATTTAAAAAAATAAATATAAAATGATTAACCTAGGAGCCAGCTCATAATAGCCTTCTGAACGTGCAAGCGATTTTCCGCCTGATCCCACACTGCAGACTGGGGCCCATTTAATACTTCTTCAGTTATTTCCTGGTCACGGATGGCGGGTAGGCAGTGTAGAATTATTGCATCGGGATGCGCCATTTCTAAAATCTCCTTGTTGACTTGGTAATCCCTTAAATCCCTTAATCGCTGCGATTCTTCGGATTCATCACCCATACTAACCCACACATCAGTATATATCACATCAGTCCCTTTTACTGCCTCTTGAACATCACTGGTGATCTTTAGAACCGAGCCGGTTTTTCTGGCCACTTTATGAGCTTCCTTTAAAATTATTGGATCTGGTTCGTAGTTACTAGGACATGCCACAGTGAAATCCATGCCCACCATGGCCGTGGCCAATAATAAGGAATTACAAACATTGTTACCATCACCCATATATGTCATTTGAAGGTCAAATGTGTTTTTCCACTCATTAATAGTGAATATATCAGTGAAAGCCTGGCAAGGATGTTCTAGATTGGTTAAACCATTGATTACCGGCACATCAGAGTATCTGGCAAATTGAAGAACATCATCATGTTCCCGTGCCCTTATCATAACTCCATCAACATAGCGGCTCATTGCCCGGGCAGTATCCTCAATAATTTCTCCCCGACCTAATTGCAGGTCAGAAGCAGATAAATAGAGAGGTTGACCGCCTAGCTGATACATACCCACCTCAAAGGACATTCTTGTCCGAGTAGAAGCTTTTTCAAAAACCATAGCCAGCGATTTATTTTTTAAAGGCTTTTTTGAGACATTACCTTGTTTGAATTCCTTAGCCTCTTCCAGTATGTCCCATACATTGTTTTGAGCGTCTAATGCGGATAAAAGGTGCGTCATAGGTTCATCCCTACTAAATTATCATTTCATGGAATTGATTAATATGAATTCGATGGGTTTCATTGAAATTAAACTATCTGAGAATACTTTTATTTAAATTTTATGAAACCACATACTAATTCTCAACGAATTCAAGTTTGTATATTCTTTTGATTGCTTCAAGTTGCCTTTCACATTTTTTTAGTTTTTCTTCATCTTTAATGATTTTCTCAACGTTGCGAATCCACTCATCACGATACTGTTGGGCAACCCCTCCAGAACTGTTGTTAAGCCTGTTTTGTGCATCTTTAGCCTGTTTTTGATGGCGAAGAATGCTTATTTGAGCTTCTTCAAGGCATGATTTGGCCTGATTGTATAGTGTGGATAGGCCTTCCCTAATCTCTGCATCAGCCAAGGATTTCAAACTTGAAACATGCCTTTTAAGGTCTGTTATTTCCTTTTCATTTTGAAGAAGATTCTTTGATAATTCATCCAGCCGATCATTGATTTTCTTCATTTTATGTTGATTTTCAGTTACTTCAAGAGATATCAACTGAGCTTCCAATGTTAAAATCTCTTCTTTTATATTTTTATTCTCAGATTTTGCAGTATCCATCTTCAACTCATAATCCAGGATCTCTCTGGCAAGTTTCTTTATTTTTTGAGCGTTGGGTAAGTTATAGAGATATTTTCGAGATCGGGTCATGACGCCTCCCCATGTGAAGTAATAGCTGGTTTTTCTAAGAAATCTTCAATTATCCCCTTATCTCCTGCATATGTTGAATACGTTTCTCAATAAGTTGTCTGGTTCCTACATCGCTACGATGATACAGATCTCCTTCCACAAATTTTGTGGCTCTTTCACATCGTTCTTCCGCATCTTGCAAGTCATCTGCAGTAGTTACCACAGCCAGGGCCCTGGAACCTGTGGTTAGAACTTCGTTGTTTTTCTGGTTAACTGCAGCATAGAATACCATACCACCTTCAGCATGTATCTTTTCCTCATCCACATGGATAGGTTGGCCTGGTTTCCCACTATCAGGATATCCATTAGGTACCAAATATTTACATACGGTTGCCTGTCTTTTGAATTGGGCTTTTTTAATATTACCGTCAATTACCCCCTGGCAAAGTTCCAACATACTAGTTTCCAAGAGGGGTAGAACATTCATGGCTTCAGGGTCACCAAATCGTGCATTGTACTCCACCAGACGGGGCCCATCACGGCAAAGCATGAACTGACCGTATAGCACGCCCTTATAAGGACCAACTTCTTTTTTGACAGCCTTTACAGTTTCTTCCATAACTTTTACTGATGCATCATAATTCTTCTGATCAAGGAAAGGTAAAAGACCGTTTTTATCAGAATATGAACCCATTCCACCAGTTATAGGCCCCTGATCTCCCTCATATGCGTGTGGATGGTCTTGAACTGCAGGCATTGGCACCAGATTGTCCCCATCTACTAAAGCCTGTACTGTGAATTCTTCTCCAACCAACCGTTCTTCAATAACCACACTGGCATGTCCCCCTATTTTTTTATCTATAATCTCTTTAACATAAGATTTGGCGTCTTCAGAATGTTTTAAGTGTTCTCCCACTATTTTTACGCCCTTACCTCCAGTCAATCCAACAGGTTTGACCACAACGTCCTCTCCAAAGTCATCAATGAACTCTGCAGCATCATCTACACCGTCAAAAACACCGTAAGCAATGGAACCTGGAACTTTATATTTAGCAAAAAGATCTCTCATGAAGGCCTTGTCAGTCTCAATCCTGGCAGCTTCCTGCGTTGGACCAACACAAGGTATCCCCGCTTCATTGAGAGTGTCCACAATACCGTGTTCTAAAGGAGCTTCAGGCCCTATTACAACCATGTCAACCCCTAAATTTAAAGCATGTTTTTTCACTCCCTGAATATCCATCTCACTACCAATTTTGAATTGGGATATGCGAGCGATGCCAGGGTTTTGATTGCTCATTAATGAATAAAGGTCAGCTTCCTCATGCAACGCCTGACAAATGGCATGTTCCCTTGCTCCAGTTCCTACCACTAGAATCTTCATATTAAATCCTCCATGTATCTTGAGTAAACATCTTTAATTTCACACACATATAATTCCTGTCTTTTTCTTGTCTAGTAAGAGATCAATTCAATAAAAAAAGTTCAATATTACACGAAACTATCATACTACAAAATACATATACCATGAAAAGTAAAATCGGCATATGATAAATCAGGTCATGATTTTATTCTAAAGAATCATGATTATTTTAAAAACTAAACACAATCAGGTGTTAAATATGAAGGGCAGTCAAGCCATAATTAAGTCACTAACTGATGAGGGAGTGGATGTAGTCTTCGGATATCCTGGAGGAGTCTTGCTCCCCCTATACGATGTAATCTACGATTCTGACCTTAAACACATATTGGTAAGGCACGAACAATGCGCAGCCCACGCAGCAGATGGATATGCTAGGGCTTCCGGCAAAGTGGGTGTGTGTATAGGCACCTCTGGTCCTGGTGCCACCAACCTGGTAACAGGCATCGCCACTGCCTACATGGATTCAGCCCCCATTGTGGCCCTTGCAGGCCAGGTAGGCACCTCTATGATTGGTAATGACGCCTTTCAGGAAGTCGACACCATTGGCATAACCATGCCCATTAGTAAACACAGTTATCAGGCCATGGAACCATCTGAAATACCCCAAATGATACGATCATCATTTTACATTGCCCGAACAGGGCGACCTGGGCCAGTAGTTGTTGATTTACCTAAGGATGTTCAAGAAGGAGAACTGGACTATCCGGAAAACATAACAATCGACCTTCCAGGTTATAAACCAACTAAAAAAGGACATCCCCTCCAGGTGAAAAAGGCCTCCGATCTGATACTCAACTCTAAAAAACCAGTTATACTCGCTGGAGGTGGGGTGATCCATTCTGACTCATCTGAAGAACTCAAACATATATCAGAATTGATTGGAGCTCCAGTTACTACCACCCTAATGGGCAAAAGCTGTTTTCCGGAGGATCATCCATTATCACTGGGAATGCTGGGAATGCATGGACGAAAAGTGTCAAACATGATCGTTGATGAATGTGACTGCCTTATTGCTGTGGGTTGTAGGTTTTCAGATCGTACCACGGGAGATGTGACTAAATTCGCCCCTAACGCAAAGATAATTCACATCGATGTGGATCCAGCAGAGATTGGAAAAAATGTAGCAGTCGATCTACCAATTGTTGGAGACGCCAAAATTATCCTTTCCCACCTTATAAGGGTGATTTCCCAGAGTAAAAGCCATAAAACCCATGACTGGGTAGATTATGTAAGCAGTTTTCGTGCGAAATGTATGCCTCGTCTTTCATTTGAAGAGATGCCCCTAAAGCCTCAACAAGTTATTAAAGAAATATCGGAAGCAGTGACAGACGAAACTATTGTAACAACAGATGTTGGCCAGAACCAGATGTGGATGGCCCATTATTTCACTTCCATGAATCCTCGGAGATTCCTATCATCAGGTGGGCTGGGAACTATGGGGTTCGGCTTCCCAGCAGCAATGGGAGCTAAAGTAGCCATGCCTGAAAATGATGTAGTTGCAGTGTGTGGAGACGGAGGCTTTTTAATGGTATGCCAGGATCTAGCCACAGTTAAAGAGTATGACATACCAGTGGTGGTTTGCGTTATGGACAACCGCTACTTGGGAATGGTATTCCAGTGGCAGAAACTCTTCTACGAAGAGAGAATCTCCCATACTAAACTCAAAGCTATGCCCGACTTTGTTAAACTTGCTGAAGCATTTGGGGTAAACGCTTACCGTGTGGAAAGGCCAGGCGATATGAAGGAAACACTCCAAGATGCTTTAAAGTCTGGAGAACCTAGTCTCATCGACGTGATGATAGATCCCAATGAAATATTGCCAATGGTACCTCCAGGGTGCGGTTTAACCGAGATTGTTGGAGAATACAAGGTTGAAAGGGAAAATCCTGATGAAATACCCTACAGACCTTCTGCTAAGGAAACTGGGGGTGATTAGATGGACGAACTGCGAAGCCACATTATTAGCGCCATAGTGATGCACCGACCAGGTGTACTCCAACGTGTTGCTGGTCTATTTACTCGCAGGGGTTTCAACATTGATAGCATCACCGTAGGGCCATCAGAACAGGAAGGTCTGGCGCGTATGACCATTATCTCAACAGGTGACGATAAGGTTCTAGAACAGATCATCAAACAACTCAACAAGATCATTGAGGTCATTAAAGTACGGGATCTTAATGCAGATGGAACAGTTACCAGGGAATTATGCCTGATCAAAACCCATGCAACATCGGAGAGAGCCCGTTCGGAGATAATTCAGTATGCAAACATCTTCAGGGGAAGAATTGTTGATGTGGGGCCCGAAAATCTAACTTTGGAAATTACCGGCACTCCTGATAAGATAGACGCCCTAATAGACCTATTAAAGGGTTTTGGTATTAAAGAAGTTGCCAGAACAGGTCCAACAGCCATATCAAGAGGATCAAAAACTATTTAGGGGTTTAACTAATTACCCCCCTAATCTTTATTTAATTAGGTTCTTATTATCATTAAAAAGAAATCTATGGCCATATATTCTGAATTCTTTAATCATTGCCCCTTTTTTTATTTTTTTAAATGTTTTTGGGCCTTATTTGACAATTTAAATCAGGGCAAACTTTATTAATGAAACTCCATCAACTATTAACTAGAAATTTTGGGTATAGACAAATTTTTATTACCCCTAGTGTTATTCTTTCAATTTTAAAAGAGGTGACATTATATGAAGATTTACTACGAAAAAGACGTGAATATGGACGTACTTAAGGATAAAACCGTTGCAGTTATTGGATACGGAAGTCAGGGAATGGCACAATCCCGAAACATGGCAGAAAGTGGATTAGATGTTATTGTTGGACTCCGTAAAGGTGGTGATTCTTGGGAAACTGCCATTGAACATGACATGCCGGTTATGACTGTGGAAGAAGCTTCAAAAGAAGCAGATGTTATTCATATATTAATTCCTGATGAAATTCAAGCCCAAGTTTACGAAAAATCAATAAAACCTGGAATCAAACAGGGAAACGCTATAAGTTTCTCCCACGGATACAATATCCATTTCCAATACATTAAACCACCAAAAAACGTGGACATAATCATGATTGCGCCTAAAGGGCCTGGTTCCACCGTCCGGCAACAGTACTTGGATGGATTTGGTGTTCCTGGCCTGGTGGCAGTGGAACAGGATTACACCGGCAACGCTCTGCAAGTAGCCCTGGCCATGGGACAGGGAAGTGGTCTCACTCGGGCCGGTGTCCTGGAAACAACTTTTAAAGAAGAAACTGAAACCGATCTCTTCGGTGAACAAGCTGTTCTGTGTGGAGGGGCCACCGAACTTATAAAAGCAGGATTTCAAACCCTTGTTGAAGGCGGTTACCAGCCCGAACTGGCCTACTTTGAAACCTGCCATGAACTTAAACTTATTGTTGACCTGATCTACCAGAAAGGCTTCGCTGGCATGTGGAATGATGTGAGTAACACAGCCGAATTCGGGGGCCTTACCCGTAGAGACAGGATTATCACCGAAGAATCTCGAAAAGAAATGAAACAGATACTGAAAGAGATCCAAACAGGTAAATTCGCCAAAGAATGGGCTCTTGAGAATCAGGCCGGTCGACCACAACTCAACCGTATGCGTGACATTGAAAGCGAGTTAGAAATTGAAAAACAGGGCAAAAAGCTTCGTAAGCTTTGTGGCCTTGAAAAATAATTTTATTCCTTCAATTTCCATATCTTTCAAATTACGTGGTTTACAAATAATTCCTGACAATTGGTGAATATAATGGTATTTGTAGGGATGGATCATGGCACAACTGGTGTGTCTTTTACAATTTTGGATGATAATAGAACTCATTTTAAGATTGGAAGAGATGAACTTTCATCAGGACATGTTTCTGCTCTGGCAGAACTATCAAAGAGGATTGATACCGAATCCATCCAATTAATGGCTATCACCTACGCAATGGGAGATGGAATAACTAAAATAACACCCTTAGAAAAGGTTAAAGATAGAGGTATTCTCTCCATTGAGGGTGCAGGGAAGGTTACGGGAGGAGGTACCTCTGTTTATGAGGAAATAGAAAAATCAGGTATCCCCACAGTATTAATTCCCGGCCTTCACCAGAATACTCCTTCTATGGATCCTCTCTTTCGTGAGGCTTATTCGCACCACGCCAGTGCTGAAAAGGTAAGTATATGTTACAATGCCCATTTAGAAACTGGATATGAAAATTTTATAGTTTCAGATATTAGCTCTAATACAGTTAGCATTCTACTGGAAAATGGGATAATCAGGGGCGCAATTGATGCTTGTCTGGGTGCTATGGGTATAGTACACGGGCCTTTAGATTTGAAAATGATTCGTGACGTAGACGAAGGTCTGAGAACTGCGAATCAATGCTTCTCACGTGCGGGAGCTGTTAAAGTAGCAGGGATAGATGAAAAAGTGGTAAAAGCAAAGGATGTTCTTCTGGAAAAATACTTGAAAGGAGATCCCAAGGCTGAACTGGCCCTAGAAAGCATGCTTATGACCATCACCATGGAAATTTATGGATTAGCAGGGATTGCCAATAATGAAATTGAGGGTGTGGTGCTCACAGGTTCTGTGGGATCCATGCAAGAACCCTTTGATTTTTTCGGTTCACTTAAAGATAAAGTTGAGAATATTGGCGAAGTGGTGATGACTCCTGCTACTTCAGGTTCGGTTGGAAGCGCACAGATTGCAAAGGCTGTTTTTGAGGGTGCCGAAGACATTATCGGAATTAAAGTATTATAATCCTTTTTTAACTGATTAAATGTTAAAGGGAGAATATTATTTAAATCTGATTCTACAGTAGAAGGGATTGTATTTATTCTTCTTGAAAACCCCAAAAAAATTATTCTACGGTAGAACATTTTTTAGAATTTACGATTTGATTCTTCAGCCCTTAAGAATTAATTAGTTCTACAGTAGAAATATTTGTGGGCACAATTGTAAAGATCGTAGATTATAACTCAAATATTGGCCCATTTAGATAAAGAAATAGAAATTATCCCCCACCATATCCCGGACCATCATTATGGTCAGATATCTCAGTAGGAGCAATTTTTCGAATTTTTTTAGAGTGCATAACCTTCTCTCTAATGCTCGTTGTCTCAGTTTTTTTCAGGGGTTGCTCCTCTGGATCCAGCAAAACCAAATAATCAGAACGGTAAAAAAGCCCTGTGGAATCAATACGAATCCATGTTTTGCTATTCTTTGTTGATATTTTATCAACTACCCCTCTTGTTCTGGTTCCAACGTATTGTACAAAAGCCCCGTGTTCTATTATGCGATTTCTATAGTCCCGAGCAATCATCAAATCACTCTTAGTAATGCATTCTTTCTTACTTTTTTGTTAGATTTGTTTTTAATTGTTAATATTATTGAAAATCTGTAAAATATAATTTGGGATTAGACTAATTATGTTTAGATAACACCTAAAGATTCAATTTAAATAAACCTATAAATTAACATGTAAAACTAATTTAATGATGATTTTAACGTTCTTGCCAACCCATAATAAGAATAGAAATAATATATGTTGCTTCTAATAAATTTATGGCAAAAATTGGCATTCCCATAGCTGGAGATAGAAAACTAGATGTTAAAATAAAAAATACAATTATACTATTCTGGGTGATTAGTACCACTGCAAAAACTAATAATATGCTTTTGTATTTGGATTTTTCTCTAATGTGGCCACTAAAGAATATATATATTAGAATTACTAGCAAGCCAATGTTTATTATGCAAAGAACCATGTTTAGGAGAAATATCTCTGAATTTACTAAACTCCAATTATGAGTTGGTACGGGCCCTGCTACTTTCATAGGAGAACTCCAGTCTTTGGAAGACTTAATGACCTTAAAAGATGTATTTGAGTAAATGAGTAAATCTAGTATTCTAGCCATCCATCCATCAAATTTAAGGAGGAAGTAGCGTCCAGAGAAATAGGAGTTAAGGTAGCACATCTTTCACGTTTGAGAGTGTGCACATCAGTGCCCCTTTGATCATCCTCCACAGAATCTCCGTCAATCCAGTAATATGGCCTTCCCCGGGGATCCAGGCGTTCCTTAATATGTATTCTGTACATTCTCTCACCTAAACGTGTGAGTTTGATCTTATCACTCTGGGGTTTGGATGGAATGTTAAGGTTTAAAAAATCAACACCGTTAGGTAAACCCTTTTCCAGTATCATCCTTGCCACTCGTTCAGTCAGTTTTTCAGCATGTGAAAAATCAATGTCCACGTGACCATCGTGGAACTTGATATCACCACGCGTTACTTGAATGGACACTGAAAGAGCAGGGACTCCATGAACTGCGGCTTCCATAGCTGCACCTATAGTTCCTGAAGTCGTGAGTTCTGACTTACCCAGATTTTCACCGATATTAATCCCAGAAATAACAAGATCAGGCTTTTTTTTAGCAATTTGATAGATGCCTATGATCACTGCATCAGTAGGGGTTCCAGAAACCATATGGGCTTCTGTTCCATCAGCCATATTGGTATTGGTAACTCTAACCGGCTCAAAAAGAGTTAATGCATGGCCGATTCCACTTTGTTGGGTTGCTGGTGCTACTATGATAGTTTTACCAAGACTTTCAGCGGCTTTTTTTGCAGCCATTATCCCGGACGAGTTAACTCCGTCATCATTAGTAAGAAGAATGGTCATAGAGGGAAATTTATACCTTCACCTCTAAATAGTTTGCGTGATTCCTTTGGGTTACGTATGGGAACAGTTTTAAGTATAAAGAAGTAGAAAACAAATAGTATAATGAAATAGATATTGAAATTGTCATTTGATGTTAAATCATCCCTTTAGAAGGTGGGGTAATTGGATAAAAACAGATTAATAAATTTCATGGCAAGGGTAATGGAGGAATCTGGCTTCAAGGTTTACCGAAACTTTCAGACTTCCCGACACATCATAGACATATATGGAGTTCTGCCCACCGTTCTTGGCGACATAGGCGTTGTAGTAGCTTGTAAAAACTATGATGATCGATGGGAAGTTGGATTAGATGTTTTAAAAGAAATGGAAATGGTAGCAAAAACCCTAAAGGCTTCTAAAATAGTGGTGGTATCAACCTCCTACTTTACCAACAGTGCCATTAACTATGCAAGCCGTAGGAACATTAAAACCATAGATAAGGATGGTTTAATGGTTTTAGCCAAGAAATTCTCAGCTCAGAAGAGCGAATATGGTGGTGTTGAAGTATACGAAGAGAGTGATGAGTCTGATACAAGTGGAGTAACAGAAATATACAAGCCATCGTCAAAAACTTCTTCTTCATTTCCCAAAACTTCTTCTACTTCCTCTGGTTTTTTTAGCCGGGGGAGAGGTACCTTAAATCGGGCTAAAAGTAGTGGAACGTTGTCTAAATCCCTTTCATTACCAAAAAGCCTTGGTTTAAAGCCGATATTAACCAATACTGTATCCTTAATTATTATCGTCTATCTGCTCTCCTCATTGATAACATATTTCCTGGGAACAAATGCTGCCACGTCCGGAATTTACAAGATATTAGTAGCAGCTGCGCTATCCTATGGATTGGTGCTAGCTTCAGATCGGGATTTAAACACTATTTTGACCAAAGGCACCATCGTGTTCTTCGTGGTTCTGGTGATTTACGTTCTGGTGATTGTATTCCTTTAAAATAAAAAAATTTTCATTTTTTATAGCTTAGTTTGACTAACTATACAAGAACCTATACGCACATGCTAAATACGTGAAGCTATCTTTTACTATTCTTAACACTGGACAACTTGGATACTATTTTATTATTGCAACTAGTTATTTCGTACGTTGACTTTGAGAATTAGTTACAAAAAATTTAAATGGGCCGGAGGAGATTCGAACTCCTGATCACCTCGTTGTAAGCGAGGTATCATACCCCTAGACCACCGGCCCATGGTTAGCACTTCCATGGTTTGACTGGTAGATTATATAAAGTTTTCCAAGATAGACATGCATCATACATTATTTGGAAATACAATTTAATAGTAGTTTAACCAATTAGAATCGGGACTAATTATAGAAAGTCCTTAAACTCATTTATTTATTGAGGGATATCATGGCCTTTGACGAGTCAGGAAAAATATGGTTCAACGGAGAGTTTGTGGATTGGAAAGAAGCAAGCGTGCATGCCTTATCACATGTAGTACACTACGGATCTAGCGTTTTTGAAGGGATAAGGTGCTATGAAACTAAAAAGGGTTCTGCTGTGTTTAGGTTAGAAGAACATGTGCAGCGTCTGTACAATTCTGCAAAGATATATCGTATGGGAATTCCCTACACCCAAGAAGAGTTTTCAGAGGCCATAATGGACACCATTAAGATCAACAATCTCTCAGAGTGCTATATTCGCCCCGCAATATTCCGTGGATACGAAGAACTGGGTGTTTACCCCCTAAACTGTCCAGTAGAGTGTCTGATTGCTGTCTGGGCATGGGGAACCTACCTAGGGGCAGAGGCAATTGAACAAGGAGTGGATGTGGGTGTGTCTACCTGGCGCCGTATGGCCCCTGACACCATGCCTAACATGGCCAAAGCTGGTTCCAACTATATGAACAGCCAACTGGCTAAAATGGAGGCTGTTTCCAATGGATATGATGAAGCAATCATGCTGGATTACCAGGGAATGGTCAGTGAAGGAAGTGGTGAAAACATATTCCTAGTTAATGACGGTGATTTATACACTCCTCCCCGGGCTTCTTCACTTTTACCAGGGATCACCAGGGATTCCGTAATCACTTTGGCCAACCAAATGGATTTGACTGTGAAAGAGGAAGAAGTACCCAGGGAAATGTTATACATTGCTGATGAAATATTTTTAACTGGAACCGCCGCCGAGATAACTCCTATACGATCTGTAGATCGGATCATAGTTGGTAGTGGAGTTCGAGGTGAAATCACCCGAAAAATACAAGAAGCCTTTTTTGCTATACTAGAGGGAAAAAAACACGACGGCCATAATTGGCTAACTTTTATTTAAACAATGACTTTATCGACTGTTTTTAAAGACATTTTAATTATTTTAACTATTAAACTATCCTTCCACTTTTATTTGTTTTAATAATTGGTTCTTGAACTAATGGTTTAATTTTTGCTGAATTTGGGTGTTATTAATGTGGAATTTGCAAAAAATTGAGATCAAATCTTGGACAATACTTATTTAATAGTTAGATAAGTATTAGACCAGACCTTACACTCTAAAAGAGGTGATGATAACTCTGACTGATCTGAAAAAACGGAATCATTCAAATGAAAACTCGCAGAGATAATTATTATGATGAATGAATTATAACTTATAAGTTATAAATTAGAACTTATAACCCAATGTTTTAAATAACGATAAAACGTACAGATTACCCTAACAATCATTCTTATGAGATTTATTAATTAAAACAATATAAAATAGTGATTTTAAGTAAATTAGGAGAAATTCTTTATGGATATCATTCAAGCAATAATATTAGGCATGGTCCAAGGTTTAACCGAATTTCTGCCAGTGAGCAGTTCAGCACACTTGGTTATCGTGCCTGAGTTACTGGGAGCCAAATCCAGTTTGGCATTCGACACCCTGTTACATGTCGGCACTTTAGTAGCAGTAATAGGATATTTTTGGAAAGACATATTAGCAATGATTAAAGCCTTTTTATCTAGCCTAAAAGACCTGTTTCGTGGGAAATTCAAAGAAGGTGTGAAAGAAGACCCGTTTAAAAGAATGACGTGGCTGGTGTTAGTAGGTACAATCCCCGCAGGCCTTATGGGTGTTTTGTTAAAAGACCAATTCGAAAGTCTTTTCAACTCCATAACAGCAGTTGGATTTTTCCTCCTCATAACCGGAGTCATCCTTTGGGCAGCTGAATTTATTTCCCGGAAAACAAGTGATAAGAAAGGTAAACAGATTAAAGAAGTTTCTTTCACCAATTCACTTGTTATTGGACTATTCCAGGGATTTGCAATTGCACCAGGAATATCACGTTCAGGATCCACAATTGCAGCTAGCCTGTTTTCTGGGCTTGAAAGAAAGTTAGCAGCACGTTATAGTTTTATATTATCAATACCCGCAATATTAGGTGCAGCACTCATTCAAACCAAAGATATTGTTAGTTTTGACTCAAACATTGGTGTTTTAATTAGTGGTTTTCTATCAGCGATGATATTCAGTTACTTGGCAGTTAAATTCATGATGGGGTACATCCAAAAGCACAGCCTCGTAATTTTCTCATATTACTGCTGGATAGTGGGAGGATTAACCCTCTTAATTCCATTTTTATGGAAATAAACCCTTTAATATTTATTTTTCCTTTTTAGTGTTATTTATTTTAGCCAAGACTGTACAGGGGGCGCTGTCGATGTTTCCTACTTGCCATGGTATAACCAACACTTCTTCTAGTTCTGATTTTTCCCCAACAAGACGCAAGTCTAAATCTTCCACTAAAACCAGGGGTTTTCCTAAACTGGGCAACATCTTAAAGGCGTTTTGATGAACTTCAATGGCCTCTTTTTTTCTCCCATAACGAGACATAGATATTGTGTCAATAGCCAGGCAAGCCAGGTTGGGAAGTTGGCAACGAAGATAAATTATTGTATCTGGAGAAATACCAGGATTTTGTGTTGCATAGATTTCAGCATTCTCGTCATGATGTGCCCAAAAGCCAGTTCGGATGATTAAACAGTCAACATTTTCGATTAACTTTTCATTTTTACTTAATAAACATGAAACATCCTGCTCATTTATCAATTCATCCGGTTTTTTAGGACAGCCCAAAATAAGGGGATGGGAAAAAACTAATTCATTAGGATCATAGTCGGATATTATCCTTCCATCATTTAAAAAATGAGCTGGTGCGTCAACATGGGTTCCGGAGTGATTTTCTACCTCTATTATTGAAGTATTATAAAAATCTCCCGTTAAAATCTGATTTTTAGGATATATCCTGAGCTTCTTAAGATCGGGATGAAGAGGGGTATTCGAAGTTAGAGTGTAAGAAATTCGAATGTATTTACTCCTGTTGGAGGTATTCTTTCTTTGACCCATTATTTCTCATTCCTGAATTAATGATATCGGCGTCCAATTTATTTTAGTTATTAGAAAATTTCCTTACATAAATCCTCTGTCCTGATTCTTATTTCATCAATAGAAACTCCCTTAAGATTGGCAGCTAACATTGCCCCGCCAGCTCCAACACCTTCCTTAACTACACCTTTGACATAATTTTTAAGCCCTGAATTTTCTGATTTTTCAAATCCCGGGTCAACAGCAAATATGTTAATTGGTGCAATTTGTTTGCTAATGTAGTGAATATCCGAATTTTCATCTCTAGCCACGAATATAGTGGTGGCTATCGAAACATTATCAAAAGAAAAATCTGTTATGGCTTCCTTCAGGAATGCACATACTGCAGTCATCTGAGTACCACCAGCCAAAGTCACCCGGACATTACTACCAGCGGTTATTCCTGCTACTGCGGGGATCATAGGATCGCCCACAGCTTCAACTGCCTTAAAGGGATTGAGAGGAACTTCATCCATCAAATCGGCTGCTCGAAGTCCTTTCTCAACAGTTTGGCGTTTAAGATCGTGAGGATTTTCAGGAGTACTACCACTTACTTTGCCCCAAGCATCATAACCCATGGCTGCCAAAACACCCAAGGCAGTAGTAGTACCTGCAGGGGTGCTTTCGCCAATTATAAGGTGATTTGTAAGTTTTGAAAGAGTTTCACCTAATATTTTGCCTTTATTAAAGATTTCTTCAGGATTTTCAACTGCCAACCCAGATATGATATTTTGTCCTGGTTTATCATTAATTTCCACGTAAGGAATATTTGGTTTGATGGCTGAACCCGCATTTGCAACCAAAAATGGAATTTTTGCCATTCCAAGAGCTGCTTTAGTAATGACTGCGGGAGTAGGGGCTGCCTGACCTTCCACTAATGTTTGGGGTATCTCTGGCAGACATTGGGGTTCACCACGTATAATCAGCTCTACGTCAGCAGCAGGTGTGTAATCAGTGAGCTCAGGAGACGCCCCTGCACCAGTTATTCCAGGAATTCTTGATGTTAAAGTTGAAGCTATTACGCATAAAAATAATGTGTCCTTATTCTGCAATTTAGAGAGTACTTCTTGTGATCCGTAACTTTTTATAGCTTGATCCATGATATCAATCCATCTCCAGGGTACGATGTAAACTGTACCCTTATTATTAAAGGATAGGGTGATGTGATATATAAAAATAAACCGGTTGAACACAATAATTTTACTGGATATGAAGTTATAAAAAATATAGTATTGGATGATTAAATGATGGTTCTTTGGTAAATCTTTAGATTTCCAGCTAATTTAGAGAGTGATTCATTTGATATGCATAGGACTAGAAGGCACCGCAGAAAAAACTGGTGTGGGTATCGTAGATTCTGAAGGAAATATACTTGCCTCCCAGGGTCAAGCCCTTATACCTAAAAAGGGAGGTATACATCCCCGTGAAGCTGCAGAACATCATGCGGCCAATTTAGTTAATCTTATTAAAAAATCCCTAGAAGAATCCCATATAAATACGACGGATGTGGATTTAGTGGCCTTTGCACGGGGGCCCGGCCTGGGACCTGCATTAAGGACTGTTGCCACTGCTGCTCGAAGCTTGGCACTTTCGTTAAATGTTCCAATTGTAGGAGTAAACCATTGCATAGGACATATAGAGATCGGGAGATTAACAACTGGTTGTCAGGACCCATTAACCCTTTATGTTAGTGGTGGTAACACGCAAGTAATTGCCTTTGAAAATGGCCGCTATCAGATATTTGGAGAAACCCTGGATATTGCCATAGGAAACTGCTTAGATCAGTTTGCCAGAACAGTTGGACTGGGACACCCAGGAGGTCCCAGAATAGAAGAACATGCTAAAAAATCAGACAATTATCTAAAATTACCCTACACAGTGAAGGGTATGGATCTCTCATTTTCCGGTTTACTCACAGCCGCTATTAGAAAATACGAATTAGGTGAAGATTTAGCCGATGTTTGCTACAGTTTACAAGAAACAGCGTTTTCGATGCTGATAGAAGTCACAGAACGCGCATTAGCACATTCGAAGAAAAAAGAAGTGTTGATGGTTGGGGGAGTTGCTGCCAACCAGAGGCTTCGAGAAATGTTGGATATCATGGCCCAAGAGCATTATGCTGATTTTTTCATGCCTGAAATGAAGTACTGTGGTGATAATGGAGCTATGATCGCCTGGCTTGGTATGTTAATGCATCAGCACGGACTCAGACAAAACATTGCCAACAGCAAAGTTATTCAACGTTACCGTACCGATGAAGTAGACGTTCCTTGGATGGAAAAATCTAGCCAAAAACTTCAATTACCACCAGAATTAATGGCCAAGGGAGCAGAGGCCAACATATATCCAGATCAATATCTTGGAGAAGATGTTCTTTCCAAAAAAAGAATACCTAAAGGATACCGAATAAAGGAGATCGACCATTACCTCCGAAAACAACGCACACGTAAAGAAGCTAAACTTCTAGGAGAATCAAAACGATGCGGAGTGGTAACTCCCCTGGTTTACCATGTGGATGAGGCTGAAAGCACCATTATTCTGGAAAAGGTTAAAGGTGTGGAGGTTAAAGAACTTTTTAGTGGAGAAAACAAACTAAAGACTTCGAAAATACTTATCATTTCCCAAATTATTGGTGAAAACATTGCACGTCTGCATAACTGTGGTATAATCCATGGAGATCTTACAACCAGCAACATCATCCTGAAAGATGGAGAAAACTTCAAAGAGGCAAAAATAGTTTTCATTGATTTTGGGTTGGGTAAAACCTCCAATCTAGTTGAAGATAAGGGTGTTGATTTATTGGTATTTAAAAAGGCAATTAGTGGAATACATCACGATATAAGCCAGGAATGTTTCAATTCCATACTTAAAGGATATCAAGTTGCAGATGATTATAAACAGATTGTAGCCAAAATAGAGGAAATTGAAGGAAGAGGAAGGTATACTTCCTAGATTCTATAATATTATAACTTATAAGTTATAACTTATAATTATGTTTTAGAGGGTGGTCATTTGAAGGTAACCTTTATAACTGGTAATCAACACAAAGTAAAAGAAGCTCGAGGAATATTCCAACAGTTTGATATCAGACTGGAACAAGTGGATTTGGGCTACCCGGAAATCCAGGGAGAGCTTACCGATGTTGCTTGCTACGGTGCAAAGTATGCAGCCAAGAAATTGGGAAAGCCAGTCATTGTAGAAGATGCAGGACTGTTCATAAAGGCTTTGGAATGGTTTCCAGGGACATATTCGTCCTACGTTCAGAGCACATTGGGTAATGAAGGTATTTTAAAACTGATGAAAAATGTTCACGACCGTTACGCTGAGTTCAGGTCGGTGATTGGGTTTGCAACACCCAAGACCGAGCCCGAGATTTTTTTAGGCGTAGTCGGGGGAAACATAGCCCATCATGAAAAAGGAAAACGCGGATTTGCATATGATCCTCTTTTCAAACCAGAATCGTGTGATCTGACATTTGGTGAGCTCACAATAGAAAAGAAAAATGAGCTCTCTCATCGTCGACGGTCTATGGAAAGTTTTGCCCATTGGTACGAGGATTTCGTAGAGAATAAAGATTAATCTAATCTGCATATCCGTGGATTAATGTAAATAAATGATAAAAAAATATATGATGATTATAGAGGTGATTATATGGTAGAAAAGCCTGGATGGGTTGAGTATTCAACCGAAGAAATAGAAGAAATAATTTTAAAGTTGAGAAAAGAAGGTAAATCAGCCAGTGTTATAGGAGTAATTCTAAGGGACCAGTACGGAATCCCAGACGTTAAAAGCGTGACAGGTATGAAAATTACCCATATACTGGACAAACACGGGCAAACCGAAGAATACCCTGAAGATCTGATGAATCTAATCCGTAAGGCCGTTAACATCAGAGAACATCTTTCAGAAAATCCTAAAGATCTGCACACCAAAAGGGGGCTGCAATTAGTCGAATCCAGAATCAGGAGACTGGTAAAGTACTACACCAAGGAAGGAGCACTCCCCGAAGGATGGAGATATGAACCAAAACAAGCAGCACTACTTGTTAAATAGGGCTGAAGAAGCATCTAAACTGCTTAAAGAGCATTTAGATAAGGACCATGTGGTGAGAGTGATCTCCCACAATGATTCAGATGGAATATCCGC
>JAHKLP010000089.1 GCA_020855015.1 Methanobacterium sp. | reverse complement strand
TTTCAATATATCACATTAGGATTTTATTAATTTTAATAAAAGTTTGAGTAAATTGGGGTAATATAAAAACTAAATTCATGTTAAAATTATATTTTGATGTAGGTTATTAAAGAGTTTTTTCATTATATAAAGATTTCTTATCCGTTATCTTGCAAGTGAAATAAAAGTGGGAAACTCAGACTGCCTTATTCTGATATGTAAATCAACGCCACTGCCCTTGCAAAGAAGATGTACAGATAGGGATATAAAACTAATGAAAAAAACATTCCCACTATATTATTTACTAATTCCATGTTGAACTGGAATGAAAAGGTGTAAATTAATGCTGGAACAGTGAAAAACAAAATGAAATAGATAATCCCAACCACTACATACCAAGTTATAAGATTCATCCATCCGATGCACTTTATTTCATCTAGAATTTCTCGGAACCGGAATGCTGAAATCAAACCATCATCGTAGTTTGCCATATTAGTTAATGCCATTAAAAACAGGGGAGTGACTATAAGCGGGTATATGATTTCTAAGATTAGTTGAACATAAGAAAATTCTATTGTAGGGAGAAATAATCCCAAAGTTAAAACAGAATTTAATATAAATACATCTATTTGTGAATGTAAAGTATTAATAACCAGAGAATTTAATTCTAAACCCGAAAAAATTAAATTTTCAGGGAACACGATCATTAAATACAGAAGGAACAAGATTATGGGAAGGAAATAAACAACTCCAACCAAAAAAACCCTAACCCCATCATGGAACATCTCGATCCAGTTGTCAAATTTAGGAAGTTCAGTCAAATCATCAAGGGATGATTTTAAGATTCTAAATAAATATCCATTTACCAAAAAACCGATTATAAAAGCGAAAATAAGTAAAATTCCTATAGCTACAACATTTGTTACATCTAAATAGTCACTGCTTCTTGCAGTTCTAATTGCAAATATAATAATTCCCAATATCAGGATTTTCTTCCAGTCTGAAAGTGGATATTTTAAAGAATCAGTTACTATTTCCTTTATAGCCATATAATCACTAAAAATATAATAAATATGATCATATTTAAAAATTTGTAAATTTAACTGAGTTACAGGGATAATTCTTATAATGGCATTATTTTAACCTTTTTAAAGAAGATTTAGCATTTATATAATCTTTCATTATTAATTAACTGAATATCCACCCAGATATTACAAATTTTTTTTCATTGATACTACACCAAAACCTTTAAATATTTTGTTCTACAACAATAGAACATTCGATAAGTCTAGAACTATTCGATAGATCTAGAACAAAATTTGGTGTTAAAAACAAAATTCCTGTTCCAGATTTGCAATAACAATGAGTCCAAATCGGAGGAAACAATATGGGATTTGTTGATTTAATAAAAAAACCCGGAGTATTCAAGAAGAGGACCAAGGAGGAAATAAAATGGAAAATAAAGAAGCATTAGACATGTTCTGTTACCAGTGCTCACAAACAGCACGTGAAACTGGATGTACCATTGTAGGAGTTTGTGGTAAACAACCAACAGTGGCCAGGCTGCAAGACAACCTGTTATTCGCCATTAAAGGAATATCAGCCTACCTTTACCACGCTCGTGAGTTAGGATACAGTGACGACGAGGTAGATGCCTTCCTGGAAAAAGGTTTCTTCTCCACACTGACCAACGTAAACTTCAACGCAGAAGATCTGATTGAACTGGCCCTAGAAGCTGGTAGAATGAATATAAAAACTATGCAACTTCTAAAAAAAGCTCACATTGAAACTTACGGCGAACCTGTACCCACCGAAGTACCTGTTGGTTCAGTTAAAGGCCCTGGAATTATAGTTACAGGACACAGCCTCAAAAACCTGGAAGAACTCCTGAAACAGACCGAAGGAAAAGGAATTAATGTATACACCCATTCTGAAATGTTACCTGCCCATGGATACCCAGGACTTAAAAAATATAAACACTTGGTAGGACAACTGGGAGGACCATGGTTTGACCAAAAACAGACCTTCTCCAAATATCCTGTAGCCATTCTAGGAACTTCTAACTGTGTACTCTTACCCAAAGATGAATACAAAGAAAGAATGTTCACCAGTGGTGTGGCTCAACTACCCGGAGTGCAGCACATAGAAGACAATGACTTCACCCCTGTAATTGAAAAAGCCCTGGAACTACCAGAACTAGAGGATGAACCCCATGAAACTGTCCTTACAACTGGATTCGGTGCTTCAACAGTGCTATCTCTAGCACCTAAAATCAAAGAACTGGTAGAAGCTGGAAAAATAAAACAATTTATCCTGGTAGGAGGATGTGACTCTCCAAAACCTCAGGCAAAATACTACCGTGAATTCGTGGAAAAACTCCCACAGGAAGCAGTGGTACTAACACTGGCATGCGGCAAATACCGATTCAATGACCTGGATCTGGGAGACATTGAAGGAGTGCCTCGGCTGATAGATCTGGGACAATGCAACGATGCCATAGTCGCGGTGGATATTGCTGTTGCTTTAACTGAACTTTTCGGTGTGGAATTAAATGAACTTCCATTAACCCTGGTTTTAAGTTGGATGGAACAAAAAGCCGTGGCCATACTATGGAGCCTGCTTGCCCTGAACATTCAGAACATGTACATCGGACCCATCATACCTGGATGGGCAAATGATGACATTCTTAATGTGTTGGTTGAAAAATACGGTTTAACACCTATTGGAGATCCTGAAGAAGACATTAAAGCCATTATGGGGTAATTATATTACCCCACCCTCAATTTTTCCAATTTCAGGAAATAATGGAATAATTACAATATAACAGTTATTAAATGGTTAACTAAATAAAATTCCAAAGGGATGTATGAATATGAAAATAGTCAAAATGGATGAAACCCCTATTGCCGAGACTCCACATAAAGTAGATGTTAGGAAGTTATACGATAACGAACATGCACAGGCTGTTCACATCAAACTTGAGGCAGGAGAATCTCTCAAAAAACATATAACCCCTGTAGATGTGTTTTTCTATGTTTTAGAAGGTGTGGGTATTGTTGAAATAGGTGATGAGAAGAAAGAAGTCACCAAAGATCAGCTTATTGATAGCCCTGCCCGTATACCTCACTGTTGGTATAATGAGAGTGATGAAACACTCAGGTTCCTGGTTGTTAAAGTGCCCCGGCCAACTGAGGATACTAGAATATTATAAACCCATAATAAGTTATAAAACCATGACAAGAGGGAGATAATATGCCTAAAAAAGAAGTTGATGAAGATAAAGCTTTTGAACAGGCATTGAAAGGTAAGATGGGCTGGAAATGTTCATGTGCCCTGGAAATTGTTGATAAAACGTCATCTCTACATGACGTTACTTGTAAAAAATGTGGTAAGACTTTCAAGACTGACCGAGACACAGATATATGCTTCCGTTGCGAAAGAGGCCAATAATCCTCATTTACAGACAGTGACTACCTAAAAAAATCTCACAAGGATAAAAAAAATGGAAAATAATGTAAAACAAGATGAAATAGAACCTTCAGAAAAGTCAGATAACAGCCAGATAGAACTTTTCGCCACCCCAGAAGGTGTGCTGGCTATTAAAAGCCCGGTTCGAGTAAAAATTCTTTCAATGTTGAGAGATGGTGATTTAAGCTTTGACGAGATTGTGAAACTTTCTGGCCGTGCTAAATCCACAGTATCCAGTCATCTTAAAGCCATGACCCGTGACGGGGTAATAAGCTCCCGAATAGACACCAAAGACGGTCGTAAAAAGATATTTTTCATCCGACCAGGGTATATCGGGAAATTACACCGTCAACAACTTCAAGAAGACATTTCAGCCTATATCCAGAGGTACATTGCAAGTGAAAATGATCCCTTTGAATTTTTTAGACTCATCTTTCACACTCTCCGGATTTCACTATTAAACCAGGGAGTCAACATAGATCCTATACTTTATGAAGCTGGTTTAAAAGTGGGAGATGCCCTATATGAAAAAGTTAAAGATCCTGATCAGCCCACTTTTCTTTCTAACATTGCTCAATTCTGGGAAACACACAATCTTGGATCTGTAGAGGTTCAAAGTCTAAAACCAATTACCATCAAAGTGCAGGATTGTTTTGAATGCAGTGGACTTCCTTATTTGGGTAGGCCTGCCTGTGCCTTTGATAGTGGAATATTAGAGTCATTGTTCAGTTCATACAAGCAGGAAAAAGTAAAAGTAATGGAAACCGCATGTTATGCTCTGGGAGATAAAGCATGCCGTTTTGTCATAGAATAAAAGTAGAAAATTATCTAAAATACAATCTTGCCAGTATCATAAAATTACGTATGATAACTAACAATAAAAAAATATATTATTAATATTCAATGGCCCTGAATCTTGCTTTAGCAGCTAACCATCTTATTTCACGTTCTTTAACTTTCAAATAATCTTCATCCTCATCGATGAACTTGTTAATAACATTAATCAACACGTTTTCTTCGATGAACTCATTGACAAACTCTAATAATTCTGTATCACCGGAATAATCTTTATTATCCAAACTATTAACCCCAACTTGCTCTCCCATTAAACCACCACGTTTAATCCAAAGTAATATTATTTTTTAACCAATATATACTTTTTCAATCATTATCAGATGATTCTTATTATTCAATTAACGCGTCCGAACATTTAGTTATTGATAATTAAAAGGATTATTAGCAGATTTTTCTAGATTAGTCACCTATTTAATGTTTAATTTGTAATAGGGTTATCATATTCGAATTTGTTCTAAAGTAAACTTTGGTATGTCTGCTGCATGATAAGAGCATCTCTTTCCAGAAAAGGAGTTTCACAGATTATGGTGGCATGCCAACCACACTCAATGAGTGCTTCCAGTAATAAATCCAGTGGTGGGCCGTATTCGGTTTCATTTAAAACGTGATGTTTTCTCTCACCAGCATCAGTGTACTCGATTCTTGTGAAGTGGCAATGTAGGGGTTGGGTTTTGTTACCTATATCTTCTAGAACATCCCCTAATTTCCTTAATATCCTATGATAATCATCAATTTCTTTAATACATCCTCTGCCTCTAGCGTGTAAATGTGCAAAGTCAATTGTTGGGGAAAAATTACCGAAGGAATGACAAATATCAATGATTTCATCTAAATTTCCCAGTTGTGACCTTTTTCCTGTAGTTTCAGGGGCGAAGGTGAATTTTTTAATTCCAAGAGAATCCAGATCATCCATTAATTTTGAAATAGCACCTTTACATCTTCGAAGAGCCTCATGAGGAGTGTACTTTGTGTAAAAACCCGGATGAAAAACAATACGATACGCTCCAATCCACTCTGCAGCCCGGGCGGATTGAACCAGTCGATCGATAGACCTTTCTAGAACATCTTCCTTCTGTGCTGATAAATTGATATAGTATGGAGCATGCATTGAAACTCTAATATCATTCTTTTGAGCATTTTTTTTCAATTTATGGGCAGATTGTTTCTGAATACGTACTCCGTATGTGGCCTGGTACTCATAAGCTTCCAGTCCTAATCCACGAATATAATCGCATACATCAATTGTTTTGCCATCAAAACCGATTGGGTTGCCTGCGGGTCCAAATAAAATATTATTTTTCATGGTTATCTTCAGAAATATAACTTAAATCACGAATTGGTGTGAAATAGTTTTTCATTTCATTGTATCGTTGTGGACGGAAATTGCAGCTACTGCACCTTCAGAACAAGCCACAACCCATTGTTTGATTCCTCCAGTGATGTCACCGGCTGCATATAATCCTGGTATGTTGGTTCTTTGAAATTTGTCGGTTTTAATGTAACCCTGATCATCAACTTCCACACCAGCGTTTTGGGCTACTTTACTGAGAGGTTCTTCACCAACTGCGATGAATATACCATCTACAGGCAGGTCAGACTTCTCCCCAGTTTTGACGTTGCTGAGTGTTACACTATCCACTACCATATTTCCATTTATCTTTTCCACCACAGAATCCCAGATAACAGGAATGTTATTTTCTTCTAGTTTTTCCTGGAGATACTCTTCAGCCCTTAATTGGTTTCTTCGATGTATTATTGTGACTTTGCAGCCCAGACTTTTTAGATAGATTGCTTCCTGGACTGCTGCATTTCCCCCACCAATTACCACCACATCCTTATCAGGATATAATGGTCCATCACAAGTGGCACAATAACAAACTCCACGACCAATGAAATCTATCTCACCCGGCACTTTCAGTCTTCTGTGACGACTTCCTGTG
>JAHKLP010000001.1 GCA_020855015.1 Methanobacterium sp. | reverse complement strand
CCAACCTTTAAAAAAGGTTGATCAAAAGTAACTCACATGCCGGGATAGCCTAGCCAGGTAAGGCGCGGGACTTGAGATCCCGTGGAGCTTTGCTCCTCCAGGGTTCAAATCCCTGTCCCGGCGTTATTCATCAAATAATTCTATTTCTTAAATAAGTCATTTTTTGTATTACTAAGATTTTTTTGCAAAAATAAATTTAACGATATTAAACATGTATTCATGGTTCTTTTGTTATGAATGGAGGGTATTTGTCCTTTGATAAAGTTCTAGTCAAAGTTTCAGTATCAAAATTATAATAGGTGGGAATATACTTAAATTGCAGTTTTCCATCCTCTAAACAGAGTTCCACATCAGCATCAAAAGCCACCGCATGATAATTTTCATTATCTGTAGGCATATCTCTGTAAAGCATTTGCTGTTCTTTCCAACATAATCGATCCTTTACTAGGTTAACATCATATACTCCGTAAATAATCCCTTCCATAGTATGATCATGAACGGTGGATGAGATTAATCTCATTATTCCTGTTATTTTAGAACTGCTCTTGCGTACAGCTAATTCATACCTAAATACGCTCACACCTGTGAAATCTTTTCTAACCTCACCAAGTACTTCATTTTCAGCCATTTGATATATTTTTTCATGAGTAATGGTAGTCATGTCAAAATGAAAACCATTTTCAGTACGTACTAAATTAGAAAAGAACATTTCATCGGTATAAAACCCTTTTAACTTGCCTCCTTCAAGTTTATATATGGTCTCATCAGTTAGCAATGATTTATCAATAACCTGGGTTTTTAAAAAATTGATTACTGCTTCTGTCACCATTTATGAAAACTCCTATATTTTTCATTAATTAATCACTACTTCATATAATTTCTTAGCTTAATATTATACTAAATCTTCTAAAGTCGATCAAAAGTAGTTTACAATACAGGTTAACCCAGTCAGGTGAGTCTCACGACTTGAAATCCCGTGGAGCTTTGCTCCTCCAGGGTTCAAATCCCTGTCCCGGCGTAATATTTCAATATTTTAACTTCTTTTTTAAGAAAAAATTTTTTTATCTTTCACAATCCAGATTCTTAGGCCTAAATCCCACCTAAAAATAATATGGCTGTAATTGCAGATTGTCTAGTGGGAATTGTGGAATCTGGGATATTACTGGGGCCAGTGAAGCTGTCTTGATACATTAAAAGTGGTGCGATAACGCTTACCATTAGAATAATTAAAAAGACAAATATAATGATTATTATTATCAAATTCCTGTTCGACTTTTTATTTGTTATTTCTTCATCATTGGGAGCGTATTCCTGTCTTGGTGTAAGCTCATCAGGGGAAAGGTGGTATTCTATTACTCCCCCACAATGACAAACGTCATAATCCTCAGGTGATTCTCCTTCCTGAAGCTCGTATATTCCGCCGCATTTTTGGCATTCCAAATATCCCATATAATAACCCTCATTTCTTGTATCTTCTGGTTTATATTCCCAAATAATCTTGTTCTAAAAAACCACAATAATACCTAAAATTATTGTTAAGTTACTACCATAAAAATATAAATGGAATAGTTCCCCCATAACCCCCTACCGTATCCATATTTTCCCTCATGCCCATTAATGCACTAAATACCAATTGTTGCCACTGCAACGAAAACTACTAAAAAAAATAACAAGTCTTACTATACAATGTTTCATTTGGATTGGTTTTATTGGATTATATGAATTTATATCCGTTTTCACGTTCCTATTTATTATAAAATTCTAGTTTTTCCCATCCTGATGAAATAAATTATCTAAAAAGAAATTAATTTTATTTTTTTAAGGATTTTAGGCACGGTCCAATGCAACTTCAATATCTAATTTTGATTCAAGATCGTCGATGTTGACTCCTAATGTAGTGAAAACATCCCAAACTTCATATAGTGCGAGTTGCATTAATTCTAATTCTAATCTTTGAATATCATCAGATCTTAAGCGAGTCAGCAAGCCACCATCAACATATTCTGCAAAAATCTTTATACTTCCTTCCAGTTCTTCTTCATCAAAAAAGACCAGAACATTAACCCATTCAATTTTCTCATGGGACAATGAAGAATTTTTAATTCTTTCCACTAATTGTTCTTCTATTTCCTCAATATCCTCATCCAGTATTGTTCTATCAAAATCCTGTAAAATCTGATCAATATCATCCTCTTGAACATCTAGTAAATTGTACTTAGCCATTAGTGCAGTTCTATCAACTGTTTCTACTTCTTCATTCTCCACCCCAAGATCTTCCACATCTCCGCTTAAAATGCGATTTTCATCAATTTTGTCGTCTATAGTGGTTTTTAAGTGTGTCTTGGTTGAATTTATTACTTCTGTTGTTTCCGGGAGGTCTTCTATGTCTAGTTTTTCCACAATAGTGTTGTTTTCATGGAGTGTGCTATTGAAGTAGTTATCTTCTAATATTGCAGATTCATCATCTGTTTTGATTTCTTCATTTGACTCTTCAAATTCTTCTAAATCCCTATTTTCACTTTGAAGAGCATCAGAATCAACATCGTTATTTAAGTAATCATTCTCCAATTGAATGTCACTTTCAATCTCTTGATCAATGTTATATTTTTCAAAAAGCTCCCCAAAGCTCTTCCTATCCGTTGCCTCGTGATCAATACTTTTTTCATGAGAATCTTCATTTTCTGAAGTTGTGATGAAGGTGGTGTTTTCTTGTTTGTGTTGTAGTCGTTGTTTGTATTTTTGTATTAGTTGTTCTTTTTCTTGTTGTTCTTGTTGTTGGGCTTGTTTTATGAGGGCTTGTTTTTCTTGGTTGAGGGTGGGGTTGGTGTTTTTGAGTTGGCCTTGTTGTTGTCGTTGTTTGTATT
>JAHKLP010000030.1 GCA_020855015.1 Methanobacterium sp. | reverse complement strand
GGTGATAAAGCCATGACTGCGTCCCATGTGGCCTTAAATTCTAGCATCATCATCCGGAACAAACCTGAGCTTGAATCCAGAATTGTTGATATACTCATGAGTATTGATGACATTCATCAGGGTAAGCAGAAGGAACTCATCAAAGCATATGCCATAGAGTCACTTATGAAGATCTATCCTGATGTTAGTGATCCTCAAAAGATCGAAGAGTTCGTCCGAACCCAACTGGATAGTAAAAGTCCCAAGACCAGGAACATGGCGCAATGTTTTTTGGACAGGTGTGATTAGATAAATTAATATACTAGAAACCCCTCAAATAAAATTAGGGGGTAATATGGTTAAAAAAATTGTTTCACATAAATATCCGAAGAGAATCAGCAAATTCAAAAAGATGGTGAATGAAGTCTGGTCCAAGACTGCCAACAAAAAAAGTCAACAACGGATTTCTTTCGCTAATTACTCTCTTAAAAATAATGAATCAGCTCTATGGTTAGCTAACGATCCTGAAAGATGGGATAGATTTCAGGAAGAGTTTCAAGGCGAATTTGAAGATAAAATTCAGCTTATTGACAAAATAAGGGGTAAGAAAAAGGAATATGAAGTGTTTTATTTGCTTCAAGACGATTATTTCCTTTGAATAAGGTTTTTATTATTTTATTTCATATTCTACTGATTTTCGAGATTGTTGTATTCCTATAAAGCCTTTAGTTGTTATAAAATATATAATTTTTATTAAAAAAATAAACCAGTAATTAGTGTAATAATATAATGGTAATAATAATAAATTACAATAAAGTATTACTTTTTACCCAACCCATTCATGATCAATCTGCGTATAATATATGATCGTGATCTATCTTCTTTTTTGGCGATCCTGTCAATTTTTTCAATATATTCTGGCTCCAGACGAATGTAAACACTCTTCTTTTTTGTCATGTACATTATTACATTTCATTACAAATATATACTTTACTGATTTTTTAATAGTGTTTCTGTTGATTCTGCTAAAAGATTAACAACTGGATCTGATAATTTTATAGTTATGCCCAAGATCAGTTTTTCAGATATCAGTGTGAGGGTTATAAACTTCACCTTCAACAGCCGGTTTTTCCTGGCCAAGACCTGCCGAAAACTACCACCCATGGCCTGGATGGTTGATAAATTATTCTTTGAAGGTGATGATATGCAGGTACTTCCCCGAGATACTGCAATCAAAACTCAACATTCAGGAAATGTTCAGGAACTGGAAGTAAATGAAAGTATTCCGCTTTCCAATGAAAATACTGTACTCCCCAGTCAAGTTTTAGGGGAGATGATCCAAAAGTCGAAATATCATTTCATAATGGATTCTTGCATATGCCGAACTTCCAACAACTGCCAGGATTACCCTCAGGATCTGGGATGTTTGTTTTTGGGTAAAGGTTCCAAAAAAATCTCCACTAAATTAGGAAGAGCAGTAACTGCAAAAGAAGCTATGGAACATATTGAAAAATGCAGTGAAGTAGGATTGGTGCCGATAATTGGCAGAAACAAGATTGACAGTGTATGGTTAAACACAGGGCCTAAAGAAGAGCTTCTATCCATTTGTCACTGTTGTCAGTGTTGTTGCCTGTGGAAAATGACTCCAAATCTACCTGAAGATCTGGGCAGCAGTTTCTCATCAATGGAAGGTGTCAGGATAATCTTCAATGAGGATAACTGTAATGGCTGTGGTTTATGTGCAGAAGACACCTGTTTTCTAGATGCAATCACAATCATTGATGGAAAGGCAAAACGGGATGAAGAAAAGTGCAGGATATGTGGACGATGCGTAGAAATATGTCCAAGAAACGCAGTTATCATTAAAATGGATGAAGACGCGGTTAAACGTTCCCTAAATCGAGTTGAACCTTTAGTGGATGTTGAATCTGAATAAATACTTTTCTCGAAAAATTAGTTATAAAAAAATTTAGAATAGTTAAACCTAATTTGCTTAGGTTTTATGTGTATCAATATCATTCACTTTCCAGTGTGTTTTGTTTTAGCCCAGCGTCGTTCTTTCCGAGTGATCATGTGAATGAAGGCAGCAAAGAAAAGTGGTATCAGATAAAGACAATAGGCCCAGTACTCCACGGCACTAACTACTGATCTTAATATTCCAACTTTATCCCGTCTGATTCCCAATAGAACTCCGGGGAAAAAGGCCACAGTAGATATAAGTCCAATAATGACCGGAGCTTCCATGGAAAACCGGTAGATATTTCCAAGGTTCAATATTGCTACCACATACCCCAGCATGACAAAAGCAGTAAACATTAGGAAAACCATGTACTGTATGGAGTCAATTTTTTTATAGAGTGGTATCTTTGCATCTATTATGGGTGCCAAGTAGACGAAAAGGGTTTCAAGGTTTCCTGTAGCCCACCTGACTCTTTGCCGGAAGAAAGGCTTCCAATGGGGTACTGCCTCCTGCCAGACCACGGCTTCTGGACAGTAACGTATTTTTTTACCATCCAGGATCAGTTTAATGCTCATATTCAGGTCTTCTGTAACAGCAAATCCATCCCAGCCTTCAATTTTTTCAATAAATTCTTTCCGTGTTAACTGACCATTCCCGCCCAGAAATCCTGATTTACCCATTATATCCCTGGCCCTGAGAATAACATTCCCAAATATTGAAAATTCAACCTCCTGCATTTTAGTGAGAAGGTTTCTATCAGCATTATACATGCGAACCCTGGCCTGAACACCAGCCACATCCTCGTCATCAAGATAAGGAACGATTCTACTCAGAAAATCAGGTTTTATACGGGCATCAGCATCGAATACGGCTATTACTTCGCCTTGACAGATTCTGACTCCATCATTAAGAACATACCCCTTCCCTTTACCCGCACGGGGAGGTTTTCGGGTGATTATACGTAAAAAATTAAAATCCTTCTTCAAATTACTTAGAACATTCCCAGTTTTGTCAGTGGAACCATCATTTATAACAATAATCTCATAATTACGTTGGTTTTCCTGATAATAATCCAATTCTGCCAGGGAACGCACACATCGCTCAATGGTGAATTCTTCATTGTGTGCAGGTATAAGGATGCTGATAAATGGCTTATTCACCCCTTCTGCAGGTGGTTGTTTTTTCAAGCTCACAGAAACTATAAAGAGGTTGTAAATTGCAGGAATAAATAAAAGGTACATCAGCCAAGTCATACTCCTGGTTGCAACACCATACGCAACCAGAGAAGATATAATGGCTATAATAAAGAATACCGATGTTTTTTCAAGCTTTAATTCTTCTTCTTTAACAGTAATCTTATGATCAATTCTTTCAATTTTGGTTGTTTCTGATTTATGCTGCTGCAGAGCTGTTTCAATGGTACTGTAAAGTTCATCTTTCTGGTAAGGTTTGATAAGGTAGCCAAAGGGGAAGGTTTTTTTGGCCCGCTCCACAGTGGTATCATCTGAGTAAGCACTAAGATATACAACAGGGATGTTCAGATCATGAATCTGTTCAGCCACTTGGATCCCATCCATATCACCCCTCAACACAATATCCATGAGCACCAGATCCGGACGGAACAATTCAACCTTCTCAATGGCCTCCTGACCCGTACCTACGGTGTCCACTACCAGATATCCCATTCCTTCAAGTTCCGCAGCCAGATCCATGGCTGTTATAATCTCATCTTCCACTATTAGTATCCTGGCTCGTTCCTCCCAACTATATTCTTCATCATGACTTACTATGGGCACACCCTCACCCAAACCTCTATCACGGATTATTTCAACTTTTTCACGGTACTCAGTGTGTTTTTGAAGGGCAGTTTCAATGGTCAGTCGGAGTTCTTTATCAGGATATGGTTTAATAATATATCCATAAGGAGAAGTAGATTTAGCTCTTTGCAACGTATCTTTATCAGAATATGCTGTTAAAAAAATCACAGGGATGTCAAGGGAACTTATTTTCTTAGCAGCTGCAATTCCGTCCATTTCGCCCTGCAGTACAATATCCATGAGTACCAGGTCAGGTCTAATCTCAGCCACGATGTTAACTGCTTCCTCACCATCGGAAACTATGGCTGGCACAGAATAACCTGCTTCAATCAGTTTCTCTTTAAGATCCAGAGCAGTGATCATTTCATCTTCTACAATAATTATTGATGTAAGTTCCATTTAATTCCCCAATTCAGGTAATGGGATTAGAAATCTTAACATAAGATGAAAGGCTTATTTTTTAAATTTTGTTTATTATTATTATATTTAAATAAAAATAAAAGCTTTGTGAATAGAAACAATTTTCAAAATAAATAATATGGCTTTTGTCAACGATTTACACTCTCGTCCTGAACTGAAACACAAAAACGGCACAGTGCACTGGGAGTATCCTTCTGTTTATCCTTTACAGGGCACAGGTAAACACCATCAACCAGTCGAAGTTTGAAACCACCAGGGAATCGTGTTCCAACAGGGTGGATGGATTCCTCTCTTACAAAGGCCGTGTAGGTGGCAACCACACATGCTATGTGGTGGAAACATTTCTCATCATCATTATGGGCATTTTGTGCCAGTTGATTCTGAATATCCAGAAATTCAGAAAGATTAGCAGGGTCTACATCTCCCGAATATTCATCCAAGTCATCTTTTATATCCTTTATACGGGCGAAAAAAGCCTTGGTGAATCTGGCAATATAATCCTCACGCTCCTTACGTGGCATGAATTTGGCATCATCTCTAATGAAATTGGAAGCCTTCATTATGTCCTGAATATGAATGGATCTGGCCTCTTTTTTCAAAACTTTCAGAAGATCATTCTTAGATATGCCCTGGTCAAAATCGAGTTTGTTAAGTTTGACTCCCATAAGGAATTCTCCAGAAGTTTACATATGTACTAATCATTAGCATGATATTTTTTCATTATATTCTCAGCAGTTTTTGGTCCAATACCCTCAATACGCAGTAATTCCTCACGTGACACATTACGCAGGTCACTTCCAAATGTATCTACCAGTGCCCTGGCCCTTCTACGGCCCAAACGTTTAATACTAACTACCATGGGCAGAAGTTCCTCCTTCACACCATAGTATAGGCGTGCTGCTAATGTTTCCATAGGATCTAATCCTGTGTAGATTCCAAGAACCTGACAGATCTCCCGGTGGAATTTCACCAGAAGGGAAGCCTCATAAGCGGCCCTGCGAGTAGATGCAGCATAGACATTGAAGGCATTTTCAATCTCATATTCACTCCTCTCATCCATCCACTCCATCAAGGTGGCAGCAGTGGCCTCCTCGTTACCCACATCCACCACAAATAAACCAGCACTGTTTAGCCGTTCACGAATGGGATCCCGGGTTTTACGACCCTTCAAGGAGATGGGTATCAGGTCAGGGGTGCGGCAGATCTCATACAACAAACGGGACATATCAACTTCGCCTCCGGAACGGGCAAATTCCTTAAGACGAACAGCAGTCTCTACTGCATAGTTACTCTTGGCAACTAACATACCAAAAGATGTTGCCTTCAGCCCACCCGGAACAGCCTGAATCATACCATTTTCAATGAGAAAATCCAGTGCTTCTTTAATTTGGAATTGAAGAGTGTCTGAGGCAAATAAGGATGAGTACTCAGAATGAGTCATCTGGAAGCCAGAGAAGGTGTCCTTGAAAAAATCAAGCAATTCTTCAAGATGCTTAGCCATTCCCGATGCAACCTGAGAAATGATCTGCCGGAAAACTGCATCCCTGTTCTCCAAAAGACGGGAGTTGGTGGCTTCAATTTCTCCATAAATATATTGGTACTGTAACTGCTCAGCTTCTGGCAAGGTTTTAGCAATAAGATAGGAATAACCCTCCTTATCGTATCCTGGACGGCCAGCACGGCCAGACATCTGGAGATAATCAAACACTGGTATTGGTTGAGGTCCCTGACTGGTCCAACGGGTGTAATCCCTGATAACCACATTTTTCGAGGGTAGGTTAACACCATACATTAAGCTGGGAGTGGCGGTGATCATTAAAAGATTACCGGCACGGAATTCTTCTTCAATAATCTCTTTTTGCCGGTCAAAAAGTCCTGCATGGTGGAATGCCATACCATTCTGGGCACATTCTGCCAGTTTAAGACACACCTCTGTGGGTAATGATCCTTTTCTCCGGGGAACATCCAGTATTTTCTCTGAAACCGCCTTAAATGCTTTTTTCTTCTGACTGGGTAGGCTTCTTTTAATCTTACCAGCCAGATAATTGGCCAGGGACTCGGTGAACCGACGGGTGGAGACGAAAACCAGGGCTTGACTGGATTCATCCATGGAATCCTTAAGTATGCGTAGGATTACATCGTTTTTATTTTTGGTCCCATACTCCTCGGCATTTAGAATGTCTTTAAAGAGTGGGACTGGGCGATAATCATGCTCCACAACCCTGGCCCCCAACCAGGTTGATAGTTCTTCCATGTTCTGGAGGGTGGCGGATAAGGCAATGATCCTCATACCTTCATTTAAAATTCGGGAACGTGTTATGGCACATTCAATGGTGGGACCTCGACTGTACTCTCCAATCATATGAAATTCGTCCACGATTAGCAAATCCACCTCGGATAAAGTGTTCCAACTGAAACGGGTCATGGCGTCATAGGACTCAAAGACCATCACTGCCAGATCAGATGAAGAAGGGTGTTTCCCTACTTTTATACCATGATCTTCGAATTTTTTGAATTCCTTCACTTTCTCATTTTGAATGGAAAGAAGTGGCACAGCATAAACCACTTTACCACCATCCAGGATGGTGCGTAGTGCCGCCATCACTCCCAGAAGAGTTTTACCACTGGCTGTGGGTATGGCAATGATATAATTTTCTTTTTCCTCCAGGAATCCTGCATCCAAAACAGCCTGTTGGGCAGGGTTCAATTTTTTAATCTGAGGGTATGAATCTTTAATTATCCTGGCAATTCCGGAGTCCAATGATTCAATGCTCATTTAATCAAGTATCTCCTTTTCCTTTTTCACAACTTCAATATTCAGGATACGTGTGGAGGGATACTGCCCGTTTTCATCTTTTTCAGCACTTTTAACCATATCCCAAATAGTTAGAAGGGCAACACTAACTCCGGTGATAGCTTCCATCTCCACTCCTGTCTTCCCGGCACTTTTGACTTTAACAATGGCTATTATCTCATCTTGTGCAACTTCAAATTCCACTTGCACTCCACTTATTGGTATTGAATGACAAAGAGGAATTAAATTAGGAGTTGATTTAACAGCCTGAATGGCTGCGATCTGAGCAGTGGTCAATACATTGCCCTTTTCAACTTTTCCCATATTGATTAGTTTAATAGTATTCCTTTGAAGTTTTATAATGCCCCTGGCTACGGCGGTTCGCCTTACCACTGGTTTATCCCCCACTTCCACCATGTGCAATCCACTGTCTGTTAGGTGGGTTAATTTTTTATCCTCCATAACACATCTCTCCCTTTCTTTCCTAAACTTATAATCTGTCAGATAAATTTAATAATTATAGTAAGTGGATGAGAAGTAATATAGATGTTAAGTGAAGATTCAATGAATAGTTTATGGTTATTGTAAAAACTAAAAAGGGGGCATAAGGTATTTTTAGTAGGGTATTTTTAATGAAGCGTATTTCCTGGAATGTTCACGGGCAGCGACCTTCATAGAATTTGTTAATTCACTATTTTTCAGAATTTTATCCATGGCCCCTGCTAACCCCTCAGGATCGGATGGTTTAACTATTATACCAACATTTTTATCCATTATTTCTCCAATTCCACCCACATTAGTGGCCACTACAGGCAAACCAGAGGCCATTGCTTCTAATATGGTGATTGGGGAACCTTCAGATATACTGGGAAGAACAAACAGGTCTGAAGATGGCATAATCTGGTCTACATCCCGGCGGGCTCCAACAAAAACCACGTCTTTTATTTGGTCATTTTTTACTTTTTTCTCCAGCTCATGGCGAAGTGGGCCATCACCCACAATAATTAACTCTAAATCCCAATCTATTAGTTTTTTGGCTTCTAGAAGATATTCAAGCCCTTTTTGGTAAACTAGATTGCCAACAAAAAGAACCGATGGTTTATCAGGAGTTATTTCAATATCAGAGGGTAATTTCTTGCCGTGTGGATTGAATTTTTCCACATCAACAGCATTGGGAGTTACATATATTTTTTCAGGTTTTATGCCCAGTTTTAGAACATTACTCTTCAATGATTGGTTTACTACCAGCACATAATCAGATTTACCCAGAACAAACTTAATTAAAGACCTTAAAATTGGGTTTTTTCCTTGTATAAGCAAGTCAGATCCGTGAGCAGTAACCACAGTCTTTTTTCCTAAGATTTTACCCACTAATATTCCTATAAGTCCTGGTGGGAGGATGAAATGTGCGTGGATAAGGTCAATGTTATAATGGCGCACCATACTTATTAACTTGAAAGTTGATGATATGATGAAAAAAAGACCTCTTAAACCTTTAATATTGGGTGCGAAGGCAGTTTCAACTTTCACGCCATCTAAATCTTTAACATCAGGATGGGGATAGGTTAATACATAAACTTCATCTCCTCTTTTTTTGAGCTCTTTGGATAGAAGATATGTATGGGATGAAACACCCCCAATATGTGGAGGATATTGTCCTAATAGGCACACGCGCATGATTTCACCATAAATGTTATGAATAACAGACTTATTTTATAAAATTATATTTCTGCCCTAAAATTATATTTCATTTTCAGGGTTCCCCTTATATGCTAGTTTTTTGCATCGCCAGTTCAACGTTGTGGTTGTTGTTGAGAATTGTACCATCCATCTTCAGAATAAGTACTTCTGGTTTAAGGTTAAACCTTTCCTGGCAACGTTTAGTAATGGACTGGGCTATGGAGTTGAAAACAGTTTCAGTGAGGTTTTCTGAGTCTAAGGCTTCTATCATATCTTCAGTGGTGTTTGATCTGAATACCTTTTCCATCAGGTTCTTATCACCACCAACCAGGCCGGTATGTGTAGTTATGACTTCTCTACGACCATCAGCCAGTCTGTGTTCAGTCTGGAAGATTCCTCCTGCAATTTTTACCAGTTTACCCGCGTGTCCCATAATGATTAAATGTGATATGTCACTTTTTTTAGCCTCGCCCAGCATATAGCCCACCAAATTCCCCATCTGGATTATCTGGTCGTCATCCACATCTAACAATTTGTGGGCCATTTTCTCTCCAATATTACCCGGCACGAAAACCAGTTCATGGTAACCTTCTGCCAATGCCACATCTAACTGACATTTTTTGGCCTTCTGGAAACTCTTTGAGTTCATGGAACGGGCAATACCAGTGGTTCCCAGTATGGAAATACCATCAACAATGCCCAGACGGGGATTCATCGTTTTTTTGGCTATTTCCCGACCTTCAGGGACTTCAATTAGTACTTCTGCACCTTTACCTGGAGGTAATGCGTTACCAAGATTGGAGCGGATCATCTCACAGGGCACAGGGTTTATAGCCACATCTCCCATGGGAACTTGTAATCCTGGTTTGGTTACTCGGCCCACCCCTTCACCACCCTTTATAACAATGCCTGTTTCATCTTTTAGGCGAACTTCGGCCTGTACTTCAAGGTTTATTGTGATGTCAGGGTCGTGATAAGGCATTTTAACTACGGAAGCCTTTCCATGAGAATCATTAATTTTAGCGGAACTTTTAACCGAAATATTAAGATTTCCCAGTGGGGTTGTGATATCAACTCTGGAAGCACTTTCTCCTTTTATGGCTAACATAGCGGCTAAAGCTGCTGCGGTGGCTGCGCTTCCAGTGGTGATTCCGTATTCATCACTTTCAGGGGGGAAAAAAATATTTGAGGTGGATGAAGTATTCCCTTCAACTATTTGGGGATTAACGGATTTAGAATTAGTAGAAATGGTTTGTTTTTCTTGAGGGGAATTATCTTCTTCCATGGTTCCTGTTAAAGTTAAATTTTAATTTGCACTGCCTTTGATTTCTTCTTCAATGGCTTCCACCAACTCTTCTTTAGCAGGAGCACCTACAAAACGCACAACTCCGTTTAAAGCAATGGCTGGAACTGCCATTAGGCCATATTCTATTGCTTTTTCCCGGTCAACCATTATGTCGATCTTTTCAACTTCCAATGTGCCCGGCATATCTTTTTCAACTTCGTTTACAACTTCAATAGCCATGGGACAGTAAGGACAGGAGGGGGATGTGAACACTTCGACTTTGACAACCATATTTTCACCTCATTTTTTAAATTTCATTGTTTGTTATGGATTTTTTCTTTTATTGAAATTTTATTTTATAATTTTAACTAATTTATAAACTATTAATAAATCATTATTTATTTTTTTGGTAATTTAGATCATTTGAGGAAATTTATGGTAATTGTTGTCTATTCAATGTATATTGTAGTCTACGGAACTTTCTAAGGAGTCCTGATTCAGTAAACTGCCAATACCCTTTCCTAGAGAATAGGCAAAATTGGCGGAATATCCAGTAAGAATATCTGACAGAGTTTCAGTGGGGGTTATGGTCACAATGTTATATTCTCCTCTGATACCGCCAAGTTTAGCGGCTGCATCAATGGCATCATCTCTATCACCGGTTTCATCAATTAGTTTTAACTTTTTTGCCTGAGTTCCGGTGTATATTTTTCCTTCGGCGATTGTCCTCACATAATTAATATCCAGGTTACGATTTTCTGCTACCATTCTAATGAAGTATTCATAGTCTTCATTAACCATTTCCTGTAACATTTTAGTCTCTTCAGGTGTTAAATCACGATACGAGGCGCCCATGTCTTTATATTCCCCTGCTTTAATTGAGTACTGGTTTACTCCGATCTTCTGATATAAAGATGATAGGTCAGTTATGCTTAGGATTACTCCAATACTCCCCACAATGGATGAAGGGCTGGCATAAATCTTATCAGCTGGTGTGGCAGCTAAATAAGCTCCAGAAGTACCAGCATCACTTATCCACACCACGACTGGTTTTTTTGAGTTGTTCACAGCATTCATAATTTCTTCACTGGCCACTGGGGTTCCACCGGGACTGTTAACATCCAGTACTATGGCACTCACAGAACTATCCTCTTCAGCCTGTTTAATACCATCAATGACAGATTGGGGAGTCACCACAGATCCTCCCAGTATATCTGATTGTGTGTATCCAATTTCGCCCTGTACTGGGATAATTGCCACAGTATCTCCGAAGTCGCCGCTGATTATGCCAGTGCCACTTCCTATAATTGATAAAACAGCGAGAAAAAACACTATAACAATTAATGCTCCTCCGCCTAGGATGGCTAAAAACAACTGGTTATTTTTGCTCATGATTATTACCCTAAATTTTTCATAAGATTATGGGATGGTCATATAAGGTTTATCGCAAATTAATTATTTCTATCGATGTATTTATTAGTGTTTTTCTTTCTATGTATATAAAATAACACATAAACTTCATGTAGTTAAACTCTAAAGGTGATTATTTGGATGTAACTGTTCGATCTCCAGGGTCTGCCACGGTAATAAATGCCATATCAACTGGTTGTGGATCTGCATTTGGTATAGAGTTATATGTGAGTGTTCAAGCTTGTTTAAAACCATCTAAAACAATATTTAAGACAGAAAAAGGTGTAGACACTGCATTAATGGAGATATGTGTCAGGAAGGTTCTGGAAAAGTTCAATGTTACCACTGGAATCAAGGTCCAGACCAGTTCCAATTTACCAGTTGCTTCTGGACTTTCCAGTAGCAGTGCCACATCAAATGCGGTCGTAATGGCCACCTATCGTGCACTGGTTGATGATGGGCTGGTGTCTGATAACTCCTTAGATGATTATGATTTAATTAACATGGCAATTGACGCATCTTTGGAGGCAGGGGTTACTATTACTGGTGCCTTCGATGATGCCAGTGCCTCATTTTTTGGTGGTCTGACCATAACTCACAATCCTCGCAGGGAGATCCTTTACAATCGCCCCATGGAGGAGCAAAGTATATTAATATACATGCCTAATAAAAAGTCACCTACTGCCCAATCTGATGTGTCAAGGATGAAACTCCTGGCCCCCTGGGTAAAACTCGCATTCCAGGAAGCACTAAAGGGTAACATATATCATGCCCTGACACTAAATGGAATTTTATATAGTGCTGCTCTTAATTCTAATGCAGACATTGCTCTGGATGCCCTGGATTCTGGTGCATTAGCGGCTGGACTCTCAGGTACAGGTCCTTCCTTCGTAGCTATTGTTCCAGACAATGCTCTTGACCGAGTTCAGGAAGCATGGAGCTCTTATCCCGGAAGAGTTATATTAACTGGTGTTGATAACATGGGAACCAGGGTGGTTGACCATGGATAGGGCAGAAGCGTTAAGTCTGCTTGAAAGCTCTCGGAAAAGGATAGATGAACTGGATGAGGAGCTAATAAGACTCATCAAAGAACGCACTTCTCTGGCAGGTAATATTGCCCAGGCTAAACTTGTTCTGGGAATGGATATTCATGATCCAGAAAGGGAAGAATATATTCACCAAAAAATCCGAGAATTAGCTAACCAGCAGGAAATTAATAAAGACAGTCTCACCCAGATCATTATGATATTAGTGGATTTGAGCAAAGAAGAACAAGAGAAAATCTTAAGGAGGTAAAAAGCATGGGAAACATTAGAACATCATTCGTTAAAAGAACAGCTAAGGAGCTGATTGAAACTTATCCCGGTAAATTCACCACAGATTTTGATGAAAACAAGAAATTAGTGCAGGAATTCTCCACCGTAAGTACCAAGCATTTAAGAAACAAAATCGCCGGTTATGTAACCCGATTGGTTAAAAACAATTACTTCTAAGGTTGGTTGCTATGGGAATTATAGTGGCCAAGTTTGGAGGAACATCCATTGGCGATGGGAAAAAGATCAAAAAAGCTGCCCGAGCAGTAGTCAAAGAGTACATGCAGGGCAAGAAGGTGGTGGTGGTTGTATCAGCCATCAATAAGACCACTGATGACATCCTGGAGATTGTTAATAAATCCATTGGAGAATCCATAACTGAAAAACAAATGGCAGATATTGTCTCCATGGGAGAAATTACCAGTGTAAGAGTGTTTTCATCCACTATTGAATCATTGGGTGTAAAATCAGAATATATAGATCCTCATATGGAAATTTGGCCAGTTATAACCGACAGCAACTATTTAAATGCTAAAATTGACTTTGCAGAGACAGAAATAAAATCCAGGGAGATCCTAAAGCTTCTGGATCAGGGAGTTATCCCTGTTCTCTGTGGTTTTTTGGGAAAAGACATGGAAGGTAACATCACCACCCTGGGAAGGGGTGGGAGCGACATTACAGCATTCCTGATGGGACACTGCCTCCAGGCTGAAGAGGTGATAATAATCACTGATGTAGGAGGGGTGATGTCCACTGATCCCAATAAATTAGAGACAGCCAGGAAACTGGAAAAAATCAGTGTCGAGGAAATGCGAGACCTGGCAACCCACGGAGCCCAGGTACTACACCCTCATGCTCTGCGTTACAAGGACCCTAAAATAAATGCTAAGATCATAGGATTTGAACACGGCGACTTATCAGCACCTGGAACCGAGATAATGGGACCTTCAAAGGATAAAATGCTACGTTCAACCACCCTCAACAATGAACCCATCTCTGTAATTGCGGTGGTTGGTGAGGAGCTTTTGACTAAAGTGGGAATACTGGCTGAACTCACAGAAACCCTAAAGGACAATGATATTAACATATATGGTATATCCACCGGTCAAAATTCAATAACCCTCTTCATTGATAAATCAGTGGCTGATGAAGCCCACGAAATACTCCACGATGTTGTGGTGAAGAACCCTGATATGAGTTCCCTATCACTGGGTCGGGAGATTGCTATGATTAGTGTGAACAGCCAGGACTTCATAGACACCCCTGGAATTATCACCAAAATCACCGAGCCTTTACGTCAAAATAAGATTAATATAGTAGAAATCTCATCAAGCCAGACCTCAGTTGTTATATTTGTGGACTGGAATGATGGGAAAAGAGCTTATGAACTGGTAAGGAGAGTCTTGGAATGAAATTGGAAGGTACCACAGTTGCTATGGTAACCCCATTCACCACTGAAGATAAGGTGGATGAAGAGGGAATGCGGGAGAATATGAACTATCTCCTAGAGCGAGGTGTTAATGGCCTACTGGCCGCTGGAACCACCGGCGAGTCTGCCACCATTACTCACCAGGAACAGAAGAAGATGATGGAGATCCTGGTGGATGAAGTAAAGGGTAAGGTAGCTGCAGTGGCCGGAGCAGGTAGCAACTCTTCCAAGGAAGCACTGGGCCTGGTTAAACATGCTGAAGATGTCGGCGCAGATTATGCACTGGTAATAACTCCTTACTATAACAAACCCCAACCCCATGGGCTTTATGAACACTATAAAATGTTATCAGAATCCACTGACATCCCGATCATAGCTTACAATGTCCCTTCACGTACTGGGACTGATATTGATGTGGAAACCATTGGAAAAATAGCCCAGCTAGATACTATAGTTGCCCTTAAGGAGGCAAACCCTGACCTGGATAAGGTTTCCCAGATAATCCAGAAAATTGACCAACTGGACGTCAGTGACAAATTTATGGTACTTTCTGGAAATGACAACCTAACTCTCCCCATGATTTCCCAGGGGTGTAAAGGAGTGATCAGTGTTGTGGGAAATGTTGATCCAGCACGGATGAGTGAAATGGTTAAAAAAGCCCTTGACGGGGACTTTGAAGGGGCTAAAGATCTTCATTATGTGTTATACGATTTGATGAAGGTTCTTTTCGTTGAATCCAATCCTGTGCCAGCTAAAACTGCACTCAACATGATTGGCAGACCAGCAGGTCATGTTCGCATGCCTCTGGCACCACTTAAAAGCGAAAGCCAGGATAAACTCAAGAAGGTACTCCTGGACCTCCAGCTGATTTAATCTTAATCTGGTTTAAGCTAACATGGGAAGCTTAAATTTTTTTAAGTATTTTTTAATAAATTAGCTAAATTGTCTGGATTCAATGTATGGATTAAAACAATTTATTCTCTCTTTATTATTTTTTTTAAGATCGACGTAATGTTAAGGAGATGATAATTATGATAGATGTGGCAGTAACTGGTGCCAGTGGGAGAATGGGGGCCATGATCATTAATACCATCCTCAAACAGGATGATATGCAACTGGTAGCAGCTATCGAAGCACCTCAAACTCCCCTGGAAGGTAGAGATGTGGGGGAGGTAATGGGAATTGGACCCATAAACATCCCAATAGTTGGTGCAGAAAAACTAAGAGAAACTCTTGAATCTAAAAAACCTGATGTTCTGGTGGATTTCACCATTGCCAGTGCAGCAGTGGGAACTGTGAAAACATCAGCCGAATCAGGTGTGAATCTGGTTGTGGGAACCACAGGATTCACTGACCAGCAGATGGCTGAAAACCAGAAATCAATCAGTGATAATGGCGTAGGGGCGGTTATATCTCCGAATATGGCTGTGGGGGTCAATGTATTCTTTAAGGTGGTGGAAGAACTGGCTGGAATCCTCACTGATTATGATGTGGAGATAATTGAGGCCCACCATAAACACAAAAAGGATGCACCCTCTGGGACGGCTGTGAAGGCTGCTGATCTGATAGCTTCAGCATTAAACCGAAAAATGGATGAAGTAGGTGTTTACGGTAGAGAAGGAATGGTAGGTGAGCGTACAGCTGAAGAGATAGGAATTCATGCTGTACGTGGAGGAGACATAGTTGGTGACCACACTGTTTTATTTGCCGGTGATGGTGAACGCCTGGAAGTTGTGCACAGAGCTAACAGCAGACAAGCCTTTGTCAATGGTGTTATAAAGGCTGTTCGCTACGTAATTAACGCAGAAAAGGGAAAAATAAGCAGTATGAATGATGTACTGGGATTGTAATTGTATAGATTATATAAATTGATGGAGTAAGATAAATAAGAAATAAGATGAATTAATTCATATCAGTAAGGTGGTTAAATGGTAAATGTAGGAATATTAGGAGCAACAGGAATGGTAGGGCAGCGGTTCATACAACTCTTAGAAGACCATCCCAAATTTGAGATAACAGCCCTCACAGCATCTCAGCGTTCGGCTGGGAAAAAATATCAGGATGCGGTGACCTGGCATATGGACACTCCCATACCTGAGGCAGTAGAGGACACAGTAGTGGTTGATACAGATCCTAGCCTGGTTAAAGATGTGGAGATTGTGTTCTCAGCATTACCTGCAGGAAATGCAGCAGTGGTTGAACCTAAATTCGCTGAAGCAGGTATGAAAGTTGCTTCAAATGCCAGTGCCATGCGTATGGAGCCAGATGTCCCACTGGTTATACCTGAGGTTAATCCTGAACATCTGGATCTCATTGAAATCCAGCAAAAAAGGCGAGGATGGGATGGATTCATTGTCACCAATCCTAACTGTTCCACCATAGCATTGGTCCTCACCTTAAAACCAATATATGACAATTTTGACATTAAACGTGTGTATGTGTCTACTATGCAGGCTGTTTCGGGTGCAGGTTACAATGGGGTTCCCTCCATGGCCATATTGGACAACCTGGTGCCATTTATAGGTGAAGAAGAGGAAAAAATGGAAGAAGAAACACTTTGCCTCCTGGGAGATTTCGATGGAGAAAATGTTGAACCTGCATCTTTTGGCCTAAGCACATCCTGCCACCGTGTTCCAGTGGTTGATGGTCACACTGAAGCTGTTTTCATGGAGATGGATGAAGAATTTGAACTGGAAGATGTCAAAAAATCTCTAACAGATTTCAAGGCTCTACCTCAAAAATTAAATCTATTCTCATCACCTAAAAATCCGATAATTGTCAGGGAAGAGGACAACCGACCTCAGCCCCGCATGGATCGCATGAGAGAAAAAGGAATGGCAGTCACAGTCGGAAGACTCAGGGAAGATGCCAACATCCCCAACAGTTTTAAATATGTTCTTTTAGGTCATAACACAATCAGGGGAGCTGCAGGGGCATCAATTCTCAATGCTGAACTTATTGCGGAGATAATGTAAAATCACTCTCCATTTTTTTATTTTTTGGAGGAAATTTTTTTCTTTTATACTTATTGAATTATTATTAATCAAAGATTGTCTTTCATGTCATTATTCAAGTTTTTATGTTCAAAATTCTTTTTGGAGAATTACGGTTTTATTATAGATTGTATCCTAACTTTTAAAAGGGATGGGAGCATAATTAAAAGTGAGTAATAAGTTTAAGATTAGGATAACACTCATAGTGATAACATGGCAATTCTGAAGGACACTGAGAGGGAGCAGTTAAGACAGCTGGTGAAAGCCTGTCTATTAGAAATCAGCAAGCTTAAGATTGAACTTAAAAAATGCCAGAAAGAATCTTCAAAAATCATGATTCAGGAACATACTAAACTCCAAGAGATGAATATCGTTCAGGAAAAGAAACTTCAGAACAAGGAAGATGAAAATCGGAAACTGGTGAAACTCTTAGAAGAAAAGGATTCAAAGATAGAAGAACTCCAGACAGTTAAAGAAAGGTTCAAACTATTAACCCAGAAACCTAAAAAAGATCTAACCTCTTTCCAGTCCAACATTTACTTGCTCCTACCAGAAAAAGAGGATAACCTTAAAAACCTCTATGATTCAATCATTGATCTTGGTTTTAATGAACTCACTCATCAAAACTTTGAACACGCACTAAGAAACCTGGAAAGGAAGGGCTACTTCAAATCAAGAGAAGAAAATCGTATAGTGTTGTGGAAAAAAGTGGAAAAAGACTGAAATCGATTTGTTTTTCATAAGAGTGTTTTATTTTTTGTTACTCATTTTAAGACATCAATAATGCCCATTGGGATTTTAATGTTGTTTATTTATCAAATAAAACACAACCTTATAGTAAAGTATTTATATAACCTCTAACCCACTGATTATTTACATAAACAAATTGAGGTGATAATGTGGCACAATTAGGCGGACAAGGCCAACAAGTTTTAATATTACCGGAAGGTACTAACAGATTTTTAGGAAGAGACGCTCAAAGAATGAACATATTAGCAGGAAAAGTCCTCGCAGAAACTGTAAGGACAACTCTAGGTCCTAAAGGAATGGACAAAATGCTAGTAGATGGATTAGGCGACATCGTAGTAACTAACGACGGAGTAACAATCCTCAAAGAAATGGACATCGAGCACCCCGCAGCAAAAATGCTGGTGGAAGTAGCCAAAACCCAGGAAGATGAAGTGGGAGATGGAACCACCACCGCAGTTATAATTGCAGGTGAACTCCTTAAAAAAGCAGAAAACCTCTTAGACCAGGACATACACCCAACCATCGTGGCCATGGGATACAGACAGGCAGCTGAAAAAGCACAGGAAATCCTGAACGCCATAGCTATCGATGCAGAAGACAGGGAAACCCTCCTGAAAGTGGCAATGACTGCCATGACAGGAAAAGGAACTGAAAAAGCCCGAGAACCACTAGCTGAACTGGTGGTCGGCGCAGTCAAACAGGTAGAAGAAGATGGGGAAATCGACACCGATCACATCAAAATCGAGAAGAAAGATGGAGCAACCATCGACGACTCCCAACTAGTTAATGGAGTAATCATCGACAAAGAACCTGTACATCCTGGAATGCCCAAAAAGATAGAAGATGCCAAAATCGCTCTACTCAACAGCGCCATAGAAGTTAAAGAAACTGAAGTGGATGCTGAAATCCGCATCACTGACCCTGCACAGATGCAGGCCTTCATAGAACAGGAAGAACAGATGATAAGAGACATGGTAGACAAGATCTCCAATGCCGGATCCAATGTACTATTCTGTCAGAAAGGAATTGACGACCTGGCCCAGCACTACCTGGCCAAAGCAGGCATCATGGCAGTTCGAAGAATCAAAAAATCCGACATGGAAAAACTGGCAAGAGCAACCGGTGCTACCATAGTTACCAACATCGAAGACTTAACCGCAGATGATCTGGGATTAGCAGGATCTGTAGCCGGAAAACGAATCTCTGGCGAAGAAATGATCTTCGTTGAAGAATGCAAAGACCCAAAATCAGTCACACTATTAATCCGAGGCTCCACCCAACACGTGGTAGACGAAATCGAACGTGCAATGGAAGACGCCATCGGAGTAGTCGCCGCTACAGTTGAAGATGGTAAAGTAGTTGCCGGTGGAGGAGCAGCCGAAATATCAATCGCTAAAGGATTAAAAGACCACGCTGACAGTATCAGTGGCCGTGAACAACTGGCAGTCTCTGCATTTGCCGAAGCACTGGAAGTTGTACCAAAAACCCTGGCTGAAAACGCAGGTCTGGACAGCATTGACGCTTTAGTAGACCTACGAGCAGCACATGAAAAATCAGTATACATGGGACTGGATGTCTTCAAAGGTGAAGTCACCGACATGTACAAAGCTGGAGTCATAGAACCTCACAGGGTCAAAAAACAGGCAATCCAATCCGCAGCAGAAGCTGCAGAAATGATCCTACGGATCGACGACGTCATTGCATCCACAGGCGCAGGTAAAGAACCTGACATGGGTGACATGGGCGGAATGGGCGGAATGCCTGGTGGAATGCCACCAATGATGTAAAGTCACCTGACTTTACATTTTTTCCTATTTTTTTTAATATTTCAAACAAATCTATTTATTTCTTATATTTTTTTTTAAATCGATCTTACACCTTTTCCCTTATTTTACCAAAAGAATATTAGAACTCTAATCAAAACATAATCTGTAAATTGGAGAGGTTTAAACATGTCAACTTATAAAACTGTATCAGGCAATGAAATTGATCTGGATCCCAATTCTGCTTGGGAAATGATCCAGGAGAATAAAGATAACTCAAACTTTGTCTTATTGGATGTAAGAACTCCAGGAGAATATGAAGAATCCCATATTGAAGGATCAATATTAATAAACTACCAGGCCCCTGATTTTAGGGATAAAATCCAAAAACTGAGTAAAGATAAAACTTATCTGGTCTACTGTCGTTCTGGAATGAGGGCAGCTGCTTGTATTGACATAATGATGGAGACAGGATTTCAAAAACTTCATAACGTAGTAGGTGGGATAATGGGATGGGAAAACTGTGGACTGCCTGTTAAATAGATGTTTTCCTTTCTAAATTTCAAAAAATATTGAAAATATCTCATGGTTTGATTATTAAATAAAAATATTCAAAATTTAAGAATAAAAATAAGAGGAAGAATCATTTTAATCTGATTCTTTCTTCGATACTTCTTTTGATCTCTTTTTAACGGCCGAAAATGTGTACTGCAGCAGTACCACCAGTACCACCTATGTTATGGGTCATGCCTATTTCGATGCCATCAACCTGTCTTTTACCAGCATCTCCCCGGAGCTGCCAGACCATTTCAGCAGCCTGGGCAATACCAGTGGCTCCCAGTGGATGTCCACGTGCTTTAAGTCCTCCGGATGGGTTTACAGGTATTTTGCCACCGATCTGAGTTATTCCTTCTTCAACTGCAGGTCCGGCCTGTCCTTTCTCTACAAATCCCAGATCTTCAATGGCTAAAAGACCATTTATACTGAAACAATCATGCACTTCTACTGCCTGAATATCCTTAGGTTCCAGACCTGCCATTTCGTAGGCAGTTCTCGCAGCATGAACTGTGGAATCAATGGTGGTTATGTCTCTGCGGTCATGAAGAGCTATTGTTCCCGAAGCTTGAGCTGAAGCCTTTACATAGACTGGTGTATCAGTGTATTTGTGAGCATCTTCCGCTGGGCATAGTATCACTGCCGCAGCACCATCAGTCACTGGAGAACAATCCAGAAGTCTGAGGGGATCGGCTACCATACTGGAATTTAAAACCTGATCCACACTGATTTCCATTGGGAACTGCGCCAGTGGGTTTAAAGCCCCATTTTTATGGTTGATCACACTGAACATTGCCAATTGTTCCCGGGTAGTGCCATACTGGTGCATGTGTCTTTTGGCAATCATTGCATAAAGTGATGGGAAAGTAACTCCTTGTTGGGCTTCCCATTCCTGGTCAGATGCTGTGGCAATGGCTGGGGTGGGGTCTACCACATCAGTCATTTTTTCCACTCCTGCAGAGATTACGATGTCATGATAACCTGAGGCAACAGCCATTATTCCGCTTCTAAGAGCAAGACCACCTGATGCACAGGCTGCTTCCACCCGGGTACAGGGGATGGGTGTGAGGCCTGCATGGTCTGCGATGAGTGAAGCTATGTGCTCCTGTTGTATAAATAGGCCCGCAGTCATGTTCCCCACGAACATGGCTTCCAGTTCTGCTCCTTCAATATCTGCATCGGCAGCAGCCTTCGTCCCGGCTTCAGTAATCAGATCACGAAAAGATATATCCCACAGTTCACCGAATTTGGTCTGTGAAACTCCGATAATTGCAACATCTCTCAACTTATATTCCTCCATTCATAAGTGATATCATCCTAGATTTAAGCCATCCTTAATTTTCCTTTGAACTTGGCATAAACTGCGTAATCCACGTATTTCTTGTTTTTGATCATTTCCTGAACAGTTGGTGCCAAATCCTGTTTTTCTTTTATAGCTTCTTTAACTTCAATACTGAAAGCATCACTGCCTGCTCCAGAACCATATGAAACAGCTAAAATCCTATCACCAGGTTTTGCAATGTCTAAGATTGCTGCCAAACCTAGTGGAGTGGCTCCCGAGTAAGTGTTGCCAATAGTAGGAGTTAGAAGTCCTGTTTTATATTGTTCCTCATTAAATCCAAGCTTTCGGGCAGCTCTTATGTAAAATTTACCGTTAGGCTGGTGAAACACTGCATGATCATAATCTGAGGCTTCTGTACCCATTTTTTCAAACATTCCTTTAGCTGCTGATAGGACATGTTTGAAGTAAGCAGGTTCGCCTGTGAATCTTCCTCCGTGGCGAGGGTATGGTTTCCCTTCCCTTCGATAGAAATCAGGGGTGTCAGTGGTGAAACTGTATGTACCTTCGAAATCTGCTAAAGTATTTTCAGAACCAATTACGTAGGCAGCTCCTCCTGCTGATGCAGTGTATTCCAATGCGTCACTGGGTGCTCCCTGGGCCGTGTCTGCGCCAACAGCAAGACCATAATCAACATTTCCTGAGTCAACCAGGCCCATGCAGATCTGAATGCCAGCTGTCCCAGCTTTGCATGCAAATTCCAGGTCTGCAGCAGTCAAATCAGGACTGGCATCCACAGCTTCAGCTACTATGGTTGCAGTTGGTTTAACAGCATAAGGGTGTGATTCTGAACCAACATAAACAGCACCAATCTTCTGAGGGTCTATACCCGCTCTTTTTAGTGAATTACGTGCTGCTTCTACTGAAATAGTTGCAGTGTCTTCATCTGGGGCTGGCACGGATTTTTCATTCACTACCAGTCCTCTGGAAATTGCCTGGGCATTATCTCCCCAGACCTTTGCAATCTCTTCAACCTTTATCCGGTATGAAGGTATGTAAACTCCATATCCTACAATTCCTGCCATTTTAAATCACTACCATCCAATCATATTATTCTCTTTTTTAGTATCTATGTAAAATTATTCATTTAAAAGTCATATACAGATTTTCTAAGGGTAAATATTTCATATTGCGATATACCTAATTTTTCATTTTAGTATATTAAAAAAAATATAAGTTATTACATTATAGGCAAAAACCAGTTTATATACTTATGTATGTGTTGGGAGGAGATAACAGCATTTTAAAGGAAACAAACTTCCCTTTATCATTTATTAGATAAAAGTCATAAATTAATTTCAATGATAGCTGAAGATAAGCAGAAACTTAGGGAGGAAATATGGCAGGCTCTTGATATGAAAAATCTCATCAGAACTTCCAACACATGCTTTGGGAAAATTCCCAACTTCAAAGGAGCTTACAAGGCGGCGATGATGTTAAAAAATACATTTGAATGGGAAAATTCCGAAACAGTTTTCTCCAGTCCAGATTCTGCATTGTTCGATGTTCGTAAAAACGCACTTGAAGATGGAAAAATTCTCATAATGGCCACTCCAAAAATAAAAGAAGGATATCTACTTATTGATCCTGAAGAAGTCTTAGGCCAGGAAAAAATAGCATCTACTATTGATGGTAGTTTTAAATATGGTGAAAAAATTGAAAGTTTTCCGCAAATTGACCTGGTTGTTGAGGGCTCATTAGCAGTTGATCTTAAAGGAAACCGACTTGGAAAGGGAGGAGGATTTGCAGACCAAGAAATCGCTTATTTATTAAACGAAAGGGTCATTAATTCTGATACGGCTATTTGCACAACTGTGCATCCCTTACAGATTGTTGAGGATATCATCACTGAAGAACACGACAAAAAGATCAACATGATTGTAACACCAGATAAGGTTATAAGGATAAACTTAAACGCAGTGTTGGAGATTTAGCCGATATAAAGATTCATTGAAGCATTAAAAGAAATAATTTTAACATTCACAAAAGTTCTAACAATTGTTCCAGATCCAGTTTTCTTACATCTTCCAGGGTTTTCATACCATACTTTTTATAAAGTAGATTCCAATCATGGTTGAGAATGAATTCCTGGAATTCTTCAGCTTTCAATGGCTCTCCATCTTTTTTCATATCTTGTAACTCAATTATGCAGTTTTTTAATAGTTCTTCAGAGTCATCTAACTCCATAAGTTTACTTAGCATGCTTGCATCGTCATCTGAACTTTCGTTAACTTCCAATCCCTGACAGTAAAATTTTTGGAATGTTTTATTCTGTGAAATGTATCGGTAAACCATTATCAGTTTTTCCTGGAGTTCTTCTATCTCTTTTTTGGTAAGTTCCACATTTCCACCTATTTATTATCCTATTTAGGATCTAATTAATTGAATAATCAATTCTAACTGATAATATATCAAAAAACGGATTGATAGGAAGATATAATGAAATTAATCTGATGAATTAAGTTTTTCAAGACGTTCACGGAACTCCTTACGGTGGCGTCTTTCCTCATCCAAGATATGTTTCAAAACTCCAACCACTTCTTCATCATCAATAATCTCAATTTGATGGGTGTAAATATCGATCCCCTCAGATTCTAATTCTATCTGCCTTTCAAGCATCTCCTGTAGATTTTCCCCGCCAAAATCAAGTTCTTTATGTTTCATGGTTGGTTTGCCCCCTCTTTTAGTTATAAGATCTGCCAGCCACCACATATGTCTCATTTCATCCACAGATATTGCTTCAGTGACTCGGCTTGGATCGCAGTCTTCCATTATAAAGGAATTCTGCGCATAAATCATGGTAGCTTCCAGTTCTCTCATAAAATCGTCATTTAATAGGAATATTATTTCTTTTTTCTCCATAGGGACTCCTCCAAAGAATTATTTCTCAGAATCTTATAACATTATTATTCTAATCAGAATAATCTACCATATCACTTATTTTGTCCCGCTTCCGGTAGGCCATCCCCTGGAACACACAGATTAAATCATTAGATTCATCATAAACATCTACAGTATAACTAGCAATCCTACCACCGACTGATAATTCACGAGCTTTGGCGGTCAGAACTCCCTTTGTGGCTGCTTTAAGATAGGATATGTTTGCATTTATGGCTACAGTAACCGTTCCGTGTGAGTTAGCGGCCAATGCAAACGTAAAGTCTGATAGCGTAAATAGTGCCCCTCCATGGACAGTTCCTATGCTATTCAGGTGCATATCACTGACTTCCATCCGGGTTATAGCCTTCCCCGGGGATATATCCACAACTTCAATGTTGCTAAGAGCTGCGAAACGGTCATTTTCAAACAATTTCAGGATTTTCTTCATTTTTAAACCTATTACACTTTATAATTGGTTGATGAATGAATATAGAGTTAAATATCTAGTTTAAATTATGAGTCTCTTAATATAAATTTTTATGATTGAAATTAATTTAGACTAAGACTCGGCATTGCGACAATCCTTTATAAGATATCCTGGAATCATCATTATTATGAATTGAGATAATAAATAAATAGTGAAAATTGGTTTAAAGTCAGAGAAAGACAGATTTATTGGTTTACTGTAAATTGGAGATGATTATCCTGAAACATAACACAAAGGCCATGTTACTACGTGTGGGAATTGATAAATCTAGTGATGGGGTTCTAGGGCCAATATTTTCTGATGGTAGCTATGAATATATTCCTTTATCTGAAAAGGATGATAATAGTCTAGAAAAAAGAACCTATAAAGATTTAATTGGATTTAAAGGCAATCAACTTTCCACATATCTTCCTGAGAAGGTAGCAATTCGTAGAGTGCACATGGATCCAGAGTTTATCAACTTTACTTATGGTGATGAAGGAAGGAAGGCCATTTATTTGAGGAAACTAAACAATGATGATCTTCTCGTATTTTACGCTGGACTAAAACCATATCAAGAAGACAAATATCCTGAAGCACTTTACATTATCGGTTACTTTACCATAAGAGATGTTATAGATTTTAAAAATAATAAAAACGAAATCTATACCATTAAAGCCATCCGCAAACAATATCCCCATAATTCACATCCTAAACGTTCCGATACCATGGACATGGTAATGGTTGTGGGGGACCCTGAAAAAAGTAAATTGCTTGATAAAGCAATCCAGATCAGTCAAAAAAAGTTAAATAAGATTGGTAGAAATTATCATGCTGTTTCACCAGAAATGGAAAAACTGTTGGGTGTAAAAGGTTCCATACAGCGGAGTATACCGCCCAGATTCATCAGAGATGAGAATAAACTTAAAAACCTTAAGGGATTACTTGGTTTGTAATAATTGAATTTAAAATTATTAATATTACCAAATGCACCATTTAGCGACAACTTAGAAACGGCAACTTTTCCGACCGGTTTTCTCAATATACTGCTGATGGTACTCTTCTGCCCTCCAGAATTTACCGGCTGGTTTAATATCAGTTACAATCTCCCTTTCATAGCGACCTGATGCTTCAAGACTTTTTTTACTCTCTAAAGCTAATTCTTCCTGTTTCGAGTTATGATAAAATATAACAGACCGATACTGGGTGCCTATATCCGGGCCCTGTCTGTTTAGGGTGGTGGGGTCATGTATATTCCAGAAAATATCCAGAAGATCATTGTAGGAAATAATTTCAGGGTCATAATTTACTTCCACCACTTCGGCATGACCGGTAACTCCAGAGCAAACATCCTGATAGGAAGGATGGTCAAAATCCCCACCAGCATATCCTACCTGGGTATCCATAACTCCTTCCAGTTTCCTGAAGATGTCTTCAACTCCCCAGAAACATCCAGCGCCAAAGGTGGCCTTTTTCAGTTTCTTATTATGCATTGTCCCTTCCTTTTGCAAATTAATTCATTTTTAGCACTCAATTCTTGTAATCCGTTAATTTATTATATAGTACTTATTTGATGCTATGGTTTTATTTAATGCTACTGTTTTCTTAATTGAATTTCTATAATTTTATCATCAATGAAGACATAACACTCTGTATAAATTTATTAGTGCAATTAAGAATACTTTTGGTAGTTTGTTCATGTTTGTTTCACAGAAAAATTATGCATTGATAGTGGCGGTTTTAACCTCATTTTTAACTCCATTCGTGGGATCATCCATTAACATTGCCCTGCCCTCTATTGGCTATGAGTTCGCAGCCAGCGCCATACTTCTAGGTTGGGTGCCAACTGCTTACCTTTTATCATTAGCAGTTTTCCTGGTGCCATTTGGCAGAATTGCCGATATTTATGGGAGGAAAAAAATTTTCACTTGTGGAATAATTATATTCACAATAGCCTCATTCCTAGCCACCCTATCTTTTTCTACGGAGATGCTCATCATATTCCGAATCCTGCAAGGTGCAGGAAGTGCAATGATCTTCGGAAACCTCTTTGCCATCATTGCATCCATCTTCCCCTCTAATGAAAGGGGCAAGGCACTGGGAATAACCATCACCGGAGCATTCTTAGGACTGTTTCTGGGACCAGTATTAGGAGGTTTTCTAACAGGCTATTTTGGTTGGAGAAGTATATTCTTTTTCAACGTACCCCTGGGAATTCTGGCCACTATAGCAGTGACACTGCTTGAAGGGGAATGGGTGGAAGCCCAAGGAGAAAAATTTGATATCGTCGGTGCAATTATTATAGGATCTTCCCTGATAACTCTAATGTACGGAATGTCAACTTTACCAGAAACTGAGGGATTTTATTTCATTTTTGCAGGTCTGGTTGGTTTAATTATATTCTATCTTGTTGAAAATCGTATGGAAAGTCCTGTTCTGGATGTCAAGGTTTTCAATAACTGGAGTTTCACCCTTTACAATCTGGCAGCATTTATCAGCTACTGTTCTGCTGCACCTATAATATTCATGCTCAGCCTTTACCTACAATATATTAAAGGACTGGACCCTCAATGGGCAGGAATTGTGCTCTCAGTACAGCCGGTTATGATGACCATATTTTCTCCCCTGGCAGGTAAATTATCAGATAATACACAGCCACAAAATGTAGCTGCCTTGGGAATGATCTTTAATACCGTGGGATGTGCATTATTCGTATTCTTGGCAGAAGAGACAAATATCCTGATAATTGTAGCTGGATTGGGCCTTCTAGGTTTAGGATTTGCTTTGTTTTCTTCACCCAACACCAATGCTATTATGAGTACAGTGGAATCACGCCTTTATGGGGTGGCCTCTACAACAGTGACTACTATGCGTGTTCTGGGCCAGATGTCAGGTATGGGAATCGTCCTGATGGTCCTGGTCCTGTTTATGGGAAGTTCCATCATAAGTAAACAGGACTACCCTGAATTTCTTACCAGCACCAGAATATCATTTGTATTATTTGCTATTTTGAGCTTTCTTGGAGCTATAGCCTCCCTGGTTGGTGG